>CAYMDB010000237.1:0-5190 GCA_964388865.1 uncultured Flavobacteriaceae bacterium | reverse complement strand
AAATCCTAAATCATCTCTAAAATCTCCAAACCCTAATTCTGGTCTAAAATCTAAGGATAAAAGTAAAGGAATATCAAAATTGTATTCAATACCTACATCACCGGCAATAAAGGCGAAAGTGTCGGTATAATTATCCTGTGGTCCAGCATCAACGCTGTATGAACCTAATCCACCACCTGCACCAGCATACCAGTTAAAATCACCATCAAGTTGCCAAACCCACTGGTAAATACCAGCTAACTTAAAGCCATCATAGTTGTTTCCACTTCTCCAGCCTAAGTCCACTTCGAGACGGTTATTACCACCTAAGGCGCGCTGATAAGATACTTCAGTACCAAAACCATCACTATCTCCTAATCGCAAACCAATTGCGTTGTCCGCTATTTCCTGAGCATTTACAAATGCCAGACAGGTAAAAATTGTTAATGTTGTTAAAGCTAGTTTTTTCATTGTATTTGTTATTTATTGATTTTGTTAATCTCGGCAAAAATAACGCCAAAATCAGTTTTATATGCGGTTATTTTATAGTTTTATGAACAATTTGGAACCCATTGATGAGTAAACGAATAGCATTAGAGCATTTAAAAACAGAACTAAAAGGTGAGCTCTTTTACGATGATTTAATGCGAACACTTTACGCTACGGATGCTTCTGTATATAAACAATTGCCCTTGGCTGTGGCCGTACCAAAAGATGAGGAAGATCTTAAGCTTTTAATTGCATTTGCTAAAACAAATAACAGTTCATTAATTCCAAGAACAGCAGGCACGTCCCTGGCAGGGCAATGTGTTGGTGAGGGAATAGTAGTTGATGTTTCAAAGCACTTCACTAAGATTTTAAAGCTTGATACGGAAACTCAAACCGTTACCGTTCAACCGGGAATCGTTCGTGATGAGTTAAATAACTATTTAAGGCCATTCAAACTATTTTTTGGTCCAAATACATCAACCTCTAATCGGTGCATGATAGGCGGAATGGTTGGAAATAATTCCTCAGGAACCACATCCATTCAATATGGTGTAACACGCGATAAAGTTTTAAAATTGAAAACACTTCTCAGTGACGGAAGTGAGGTTGAATTTTGTGAATTGTCAGTTGATGAATTTCAACAAAAGACAAAATTAAAGACACTTGAAGGCTCTATTTACAAAACGATATATCATGAATTGAAACCACAATCGGTTCAGAATCAGATTAAAGATCAATTTCCAAAACCAGAGATTCACCGCAGAAATAATGGTTATGCTATAGATGAATTGATAAAATCTGAAGTCTTTTCAAACACCTCCTCAAAATTTAATATGTGCCAACTTCTTGCAGGAAGTGAAGGTACCTTAGCCTTTACCACAGAAATTACCTTACAATTAGATTCGTTACCACCCACAGAAAGTGCCATGATAGCGCTTCATTTTCATAGTATCGCAAACTGTATGAAAGCCGTTAAGCCTGTAATGCAGCATCATCTGCATACTTGTGAAATGATGGATGATACCATATTAAATTTAACTAAACACAATAAAACCCAACAAGAAAATCGCGCTTTTATTGAAGGCAATCCCTCTGCAATTTTAATGTGCGAACTAAAAGCTGAAACACAAAAAGCACTGCAATTAGAGCTTGATAAGCTTAATGTAACCATTGCTACTCTGAACTTATCTTATGCCGCACCAATATTAATAAATGAAGAAATTGACAAAGCGCTAGAACTTAGAAAAGCAGGTTTAGGACTGCTTGGAAATATGATAGGCGATAAAAAAGCTGTGGCGTGTATTGAGGATACTGCTGTGGCTTTAGAGGATTTGGATAATTATATTGCTGAATTTTCTGAATTGATGACAGCTAAGAAGCAAAAACCTGTGTATTACGCCCATGCCGGAGCAGGTGAGTTGCATTTGCGACCAATTTTAAATCTAAAACAATCAGAGGATGTTGTTTTATTCCGAAAAATAACTACTGATGTCGCCGAGTTAGTCAAAAAATACAAAGGATCAATGTCTGGCGAACATGGAGATGGCAGAGTGCGATCAGAATTTATACCACTGATGATTGGAGATGCTAATTATCAAATTCTGAAACGGATTAAATCGGCTTTTGATGCTGATAATATTTTCAATCCAGGAAAGATTGTCGACGCCTATCTAATGGATAAGAATTTGCGCTATGAAACCAATCGGGAAGAACCTCAAATTGAAACCTTACTTGATTTTTCAAGTTCTCAAGGCATTTTGCGTGAAGCGGAAAAATGCAATGGTTCAGGGGATTGTAGAAAATTACCCGAATTTGGCGGTATCATGTGCCCAAGCTATAGAGCCACACGAAACGAAAAAGACACGACAAGAGCTAGAGCTAATGCGCTCCGTGAATTTTTGAGCATCCCTGCAACCTCTAATATAGCCAACAAGTTTAATCATAAAGAACTGAAGGAGGTTTTCGATTTGTGCTTGAGTTGCAAAGCCTGCGCAAGTGAATGTCCGAGTAGTGTAGATGTGGCAAGTTTAAAAGCCGAATTTCAGTATCAGTTTCAAAAAGCAAATGGTGTCTCACTCAGAACAAAATTATTCGCATATAATAATAAAATTAATGCTTTTGCTAGTCGTGTACCGAAGCTCACCAACTTCATATTTTCAAATGGATTGACAAGCGCAATCATTAAATCTATTGGTGGTATTGCTAAAGAACGAAGTCTACCTCTAATATCAAGTAAAAGTTTATATAATGTATTTCAAAATATGGAAAATAAATTAATTAAAGAGAACTATATTAAAGAAATTTATCTTTTTAATGACGAGTTTACCAATCATTTAGATACTGAGATTGGTGTTGATGCCATAGAACTTTTAAGTCGCCTAAATTACAAAATCAAGCTCATTTCCCACTCAGAATCTGGTCGGGCCATGTTGTCAAAAGGTATGCTTGCGGACGCAAAAAAGATGGCAAATGCTAATGTTTCACTATTTCAATCGATCCTATCAAAAGATACCCCGTTGATTGGTATTGAGCCTTCAGCAATTTTAACATTTAGAGATGAATATATCCGATTAGCAGACGATAAGAAAGCGGCAAAAACTGTTGCTGAGCGTTGCTTTTTGATTGAAGAGTTTATTCAGCAGGAAATTCAATTAGGGAATATCAGAGTAGACCAATTTACCAAAGCATCTAAAACAATTAAGTTTCACGGCCATTGCCATCAAAAGGCACTGGCAAATCAAAAGTCGAGCTTTGATATTTTAAATCTTCCACAGCACTATAACGTCACTATTATTCCGAGTGGCTGCTGTGGTATGGCAGGAAGTTTTGGTTATGAAAAAAAATATTATCAGGTCAGTATAACTATTGGTGAACAAACCTTGTTTCCTGCTGTCAGAAAAGCTTCAGAGGATACTATTATTTCAGCAAATGGCACGAGTTGTAGGCATCAGATTAAAGATGGTACAGGCAAAATCGCAAAGCATCCGATTTCAATATTAAGGGAAGCCTTAATCTGATTTTTTCTTTTTGGGCTGTTCAACTATGGTAATGGCAGCAATTAAATCATTAATATCCATATCTTTAAGATCTTCATCCGCAAAAAAAGGCGTGAGCTTATCACTAGAGTAATTGTAGATTTTCCAACGTTTAAATTGATATTCTAACGCCGTAAAGTTTTCGATCCAATCACCAGAATTGAGATAGGTGGTTTTTCCGTTTTTATTTTCTTTAATAACCATTTTCGGCTGATGAATATGACCACAAACCACATAATCATAACCATTTTCAATGGCTAAATCAGTTGCTACGGTTTCAAAATCATTAATGTATTTAAGGGCGCTTTTTACGCTATTTTTAATTTTTTTGGACAGCGAGTAGCGTTCTTTTCCGAATTTGTCTAAAGTCCAGTTTACTAATCGATTTAAAAGAATCAAAAAGTCATAGCCATAACCACCAAGTTTGGCTAACCACTTTGCATTCTGAATAGAAATATCAAACACATCACCGTGAAAAAACCAGGCTTTCTTTCCGTCTAAATTGAGAACTAATTTATTAACAATGGAGATATTGCCTATTTCTGTATCTGTAAATTTTCGCAACATTTCGTCATGATTACCAGTAATGTAGACGACTTCACTGCCATTAGCAGCAAAATCCATTATTTTTTTTATGACGCTGAGATGCGATTTAGGGAAATACCGTTTGTTAAATTGCCACACATCAATGATATCTCCATTGAGAATAAGCTTCTTTGGAGAAATACTGTTTAAATAGGTTAACAATTGCTTTGCATGACAACCAAACGTCCCTAGATGAACATCTGAGATTACGGCTATTTCTACTTTACGTTTTAAATTCAAGGCTAAAGATCAAGTACTGCAAATAACAGATATTGCTTTTAACTAGACGTAAAAAGTCAATTAACTAACCGATAGTAAATTGTTACGAAACTGTTATGAGATGAATACATTCTGCCAAAATGAATTAACACCGTTGTAACATGGCAAAAAACTTCATTCCATTTTTGTTTCTCTAATATTACATTTACTTTAGCGTAAAAATATTTTTTAATGCCAGGAAATACCTTCGGGAAATTATTTAAGCTCACCACTTTTGGTGAATCTCATGGAGTGGCTATTGGCGGAATTATAGATGGGTGTCCTGCTGGAATAGAACTTAATTTTGAAGCCATTCAAAAGGAATTGGATCGGCGCAAACCCGGGCAATCTAAAATTGTAACCCAGCGCAAAGAAGCAGATACTGTTGAATTCTATTCCGGTATTTTTGAAGGGGTCACTACGGGAACACCAATAGGTTTCGTAATTCACAATACCAACCAAAAATCTAGGGATTACTCTCATATCAAAGATGTGTATCGTCCTAGTCATGCTGATTACACCTATGATAAAAAATACGGAGTCAGAGATTATCGCGGTGGTGGTCGCAGTTCGGCGCGAGAAACAGCCTCTCGTGTGGTTGCTGGTGCCATTGCAAAACAGTTATTAAGTACTATTAAAATTAATGCTTTTACCTCGGCTGTAGGCGATATCAGCTTAGATACTGCTTACCAAGATTTAGATTTTACTAAAATTGATTCAAACATCATTCGTTGTCCGGATGCAGCGATAGCCGAAAAGATGATCAATCGTATTTCTGAAGTCAAAAAACAAGGAGATACTATAGGCGGCGTTATTACCTGCGTGATTCAGAATGTACCGGCCG
>CAYMDB010000236.1:0-5213 GCA_964388865.1 uncultured Flavobacteriaceae bacterium | reverse complement strand
TCTCAAAAATTTTCTGGAGTTTCTGTTCAAAATATTAAAGATTGGAACGATATTAGTAGCAATAAACTAATAATAGGGATGACCTTAATCGTTTCGGAATAGTTAACCAACAAAAACTTATACTTATGAGAGCTTTATTCACTGTAGTCTTGTCTTTGATGCTACTGTCTTGTGGCGAAGAAAAGAAAGAAGACAATCAAAAATACTTGCCAGCTTCTAACGGAAATTTAAATACTATTTCTGTAGTTATTGATAATCAGTTGTGGGAGGCCAATGTTGGCGAAACTATAAGAAATATTTTTGCAGCACCATTAACAGGCTTACCGTTAGACGAACCATTGTTTAGCATGCGACAAATTCCACCACAGGTGTTTAACGATTTTGCAACACGGAGCAGAATCATCCTAAAAATTGAAAAGGGAACCACAGAACCTTCTCTTAAAATTGTTAATGAAGCTTTTGCTAAGCCTCAAACAGTTGCCGTGGTAGGAGGTAAAACGAATCAAGATATTATTGACCAATTAGAAGCAAATAAAGATAAAATCATAGATGCTTTTAATAAGGAAGAGGTAAAGGAAAAGCAGAGACGTATTAAATTGTCTTTGCTAGATGACGAGGCAATGGAGAGCAAGTTGGGTTTTACTGTAAATATTCCTTCAGCTTATAGAATTAGTAAGGCTTCTGAAGATTTTTTCTGGATACGTAAAAATCTTAGTAATTCCAAAACCATAGAATTGATGTTTTACGAAGTGCCCCTAAATACAATTGCAAAAGGAGACAGTACGGTAGTAACAATGGTAAAGATGCGTAATGAGACCACTAAAACTAAAATTCCTGGTGAAGATAATATATATATGGCTGTTGAAGATGCCTATGCACCGTCAATGTTTGAAACTATAATAGACAATAAACCCGCTATTGAAGTAAGAGGATTATGGGAAATGCAGGGATTTACCATGGCTGGGCCGTTTATAACCTATGCCATTGAAGATAAAGTAAATAATAGGTATTTAATTGCAGACGGTTATGTTTACGCACCGTCCTTAGATAAGCGCGATTATATTTTTGAACTCGAGGCCATCATAAAATCCATAAAAATCAACTAATAAAAAAGCCAACTTTCTATGAGTTGGCTTTTTTTATGTCTTTTTAAAAGGGCTTATTCTTTTTCTTTTTTGTCAGTAGACTCCTCTTTACTAGCGTCTTTAAATTCTTTAATTCCGCTACCCAACCCCTTCATTAATTCAGGGATTTTTTTGCCACCGAACAATAAAAGAATTGCTAGACCAATAATAACCCATTGCCAAGGACCAATCATCAAAGGTATAATGCTTAAAGTCATAATATTTTGTTTAGATGGCAAAGTTAGTAATTATAGTTTAATAAAAGCATTGTTAAAGGAACTTTAGGATTTTAAGATAGTGCTATTTCACTATTTTAACTAATTTTGCCCCAATGGAAAAAAAGAAAAAGACAAAAAAAAAACTAACTAAAAAACTTCTTCATAAGTATCGTTTAGTGATTTTAAATGAAGATACTTTTGAGGAACGATTTGCTATTAAGCTAACCCGTCTCAATGTTTTTGTCTTGACGTCTATTTCCGCCATCTGTCTTATTGTCTTAACTATTTTACTAATAGCTTTTACCCCATTACGCGAGTATATCCCGGGATATTCTTCGGCAAGACTAAAAAAACAGGCTACGGTTTTAAACTACAAAACAGATTCACTGGTTAATGAACTTGCCTTAAATAAGCGCTACTATGCATCGATTAAAAAAGTGCTAACCGGGGATGTTGCCGCCTTAGACTTTAATAAAGATTCAATTTTACAAGCGGCACAAAATAATATAGGTTCTTTAGAAATAAGTAAAAACAAGGAGGATTCGCTTCTAAGACTAAAAGTAGATCAAGAGGATAAATACAACCTGTTTGAATCCTCTATTAATCAATCTAACTATGTTTTGTTTCCACCAGTTAATGGCACCATTTCAGAAGGCTATAATATTGAATATAAACATTTTGCAATAGATGTGGTTGTTGCGGCTAATACACCAGTAAAAGCTACCGCAGATGGTACGGTTATTTTTGCAGAATGGACTGTAGAAACAGGCTATGTTGTTATTTTAGAACACAATCAAGAATTGATTTCTGTTTATAAACACAATTCTGCAATCACAAAAGTGCAAGGAGATTTGGTAAAAGCAGGTGAGGTTATTGCCATGTCTGGGAATTCTGGTGAATTGAGTACAGGGCCACATTTACATTTCGAACTTTGGAGCAAAGGCTATCCCGTTAATCCAACAAATTTTATTGACTTTCAGTAATGGCATCACTTAAAGCAGCACTTTCTAAACCGTTTGCAATATATATCGCCTACCGTGTTAAAAAATGGGCGTCAAAACCTATTGAAACTCAACTTAAAGTTTTTAAAAACCTTATTGCTGAAGCTGAGCATACGGCTTTTGGTAAAGACCATAACTTTAATGAAATTAAAACCTATGCCGATTTTACAGCACGAGTTCCTATAAGAGATTACGAAGAACTTAAACTGTATGTAGATCGTGTTGTCGCTGGTGAGGCGGATATTCTCTGGAAAGGAAAACCTTTATACTTCGCTAAAACCTCAGGGACTACCTCTGGCGCAAAATATATTCCTATAACTAAGGAAAGCATGCCTACGCATATTGAAGCGGCACGAAATGCAATTTTACTTTACATCAACGAAACAGGAAATTCAAAATTTGTGGATGGTAAGATGATTTTTCTTCAAGGTAGTCCAATACTCGAAGAAAAAAACGGTATCAAATTAGGCCGATTATCTGGCATTGTTGCTCATTTTGTGCCAAAATATCTTCAAAAAAATAGAATGCCAAGTTTAGAGACCAATTGCATTGAGGATTGGGAAACTAAGGTTGAAGCTATTGTTGAAGAGACTGTTAACGAGGACATGACGGTAATTTCTGGGATTCCATCTTGGGTACAAATGTATTTTGAAAAGTTGATTCAGAAGACAGACAAGAAGGTTGGCGATATTTTTAAAAATTTCAATTTATTCATCTTCGGAGGAGTAAATTTTGAGCCTTATCGTGCGAAATTTGAGAATTTAATCGGAAGAAAAGTAGATAGCATAGAATTGTATCCTGCCAGTGAGGGCTTTTTTGCCTTTCAAGATCAACAAAACGAAAAAGGGATGCTACTTCAATTAAATTCTGGAATGTTTTATGAGTTTGTTGAAGCTGAGCATTTTTTTGAAGAGAATCCGAAGCGCATTAGCATTGCCGATGTTAAATTAGGGGTTAATTACGTATTAATTGTCTCCACTACAGCAGGGCTTTGGGCTTACAATGTTGGAGATACCGTACAATTTACCTCATTAAAACCATTTCGACTGATTGTAAGTGGAAGAATAAAGCATTTTATTTCTGCTTTTGGTGAACATGTCATAGGCAAAGAAGTGGAGCACGCCTTAAAGGAAGCTTCTGAACACACGGCCATTTCGGTAAATGAATTTACAGTGGCACCAGAAATAAATCCAGCTGAAGGTTTGCCCTATCACGAGTGGTTTATTGAATTTGAAAATGAACCAAAAAATGAACAAGATTTTATTGCAGCCTTAGAGCAATCCCTGCAAAAGCAGAATAGTTATTATCTCGATTTAATTAAGGGTAAAGTACTTCGACCTTTAAAAATCACTAAAATTAAAAAAGACGGTTTTCAAATTTATATGAAGTCGGTCGGGAAATTGGGGGGTCAAAATAAAATCCCAAGACTTTCTAACGATCGGAAAATCGCCGATACGCTGTATCAACTGAAGTTAACTAAATAAAGCTATATTTACAGGTTAAAATAGACTATGAGTACAAGCACAAAAAAACACCAGAGAACAAGGGCTCAAGAGAGTTCTAGCGCCATAGAACGTATGTATACGACCATGCGTCATCTTTTTAATCGTGGGTTTTATAAACCTATGGGCGTCTCTGGTGAAACTTTAAGAGAGGCCTTGCTTTTACTTCGTCCAGAAATTTACGGTTCAATAGGTGAAGAAAAGGCAGAATTAGAAGGTTTACTCTATGTTGTAGACCGTTTACCCAACGGAATAGAAGAGTGCCCATTTATAAATCTTACCAGTGACGAAGGGTATACCAATTCGCATTTTAAGCCTATAATTCCGCCAAAACGACGACGCAACTGTTATCGCATTGACGATGAGCAGATGAATATAGAAATCACCAGAGGACGTTCTGAAATCTATGATATACTAACGCACTTAACGTTTTTATTTGTGGAGTCTCACAAAATTAGTAAACGCGTTATTATAGACGAAGAGGGGACAACGGTTAGAGACTGGCAAAAATTAGAAAAAGCTGTAAATACGGGTAAAAAACTCAACCAAAAGGAACGCGAAGTAGCCATAACGCATACAGCGAATATCTTAGGGAGAACCTTTAACGAAATCACTGAGGCCTACCCTAAGTTTGCCACAGAAACACAACCAGATCGCTTTTTACACATTGTGTATTGGTTAGGAAAACTCGCTATAGACGAAACGGTAAGCGATAACAAGCGAACAATTACGTTTAGTCCGGTGTTGAGAGAGCGTTTAGGACATCATATTCACGGCGAGGTATGGGCTGATGCCATTAAGGCTGTTCTTCATAATAACGGACTTTTAGAGCGACCTATACATATTATTAGTGCGAATATGCACAGCGTTATGAATACACTTTTTTCCAAGGGAACACTTCATGCATCAGATACTAAAAAAGATATTTTAAAAACTTACGAGGCCTTAAGTAATCCAAAAAATAGTGCTATGCGCAATAAAGTAGAAAAATCTGCGTTGCAAAACGGAATGCTTTATATTAAAGATACCTCGGGGACCAATATTGACGTTCAAATTTTTGACACCGATAAAATTGATTTTTCTAAAACGGACTTCGGGTACTCAGAAAAGGATAAGACGAACAAAGCGGTTATTTTTGTAATGGATTACGCATTTGGGGAGCAAGCTTATGAGACGTTAGATGAGTTTTTAAAACCAACGCAAATAGACGGTAAAAATTTCCATTTAGATGTAAAGTCTATTTCAATTATGGGCAAAGCTGGTATTTTAGAGGGCGGCAAAGGAGATATTATGATTCCTTCAGCACATATATTTGAAGGGACAGCAGACAATTATCCTTTTAAAAATGAGCTCAGTAAAACAGATTTA
>CAYMDB010000235.1:0-5217 GCA_964388865.1 uncultured Flavobacteriaceae bacterium | reverse complement strand
CCACTCGTCATTATTTCACCTGCCGATCGCGATTTAATTATTGAAGGTAGTGATACCCGTAGAAAATTTATTGATAGCGTCATTTCGCAAAGCGATAAACAGTACCTAGCACAACTTATCAACTACAACAAGGTGCTAGCACAACGCAACGCACTTTTAAAATATTTTGCCCTAAACAATACGTTTAATTCAGATACACTTTCTATTTACAACGATCAGCTTCATACTTACGGTACTGAACTATTTAAGAAACGGGCTGCTTTTCTTGAGATCTTCATTCCAATTTTTAAGGACCGTTACCAAGCGATTAGCCAGAGTAAGGAGACTATCGATTTACAATACAAAAGTGATTTGTTTGATACCGAATTAAATGATTTATTAAAGAAAAACCTCAATAAAGATAAGGCTTTACAATACACAAGCGTTGGAGTGCACAAAGATGACTTAGTATTTTTAATTGACGATTTCCCTATTAAAAAATTCGGAAGTCAAGGGCAGCAAAAATCATTTTTAATCGCGTTAAAACTGGCGCAATTCGATTTTATAAAACAACAAAGCGGAGTCTCTCCTATATTATTATTGGATGACATTTTTGATAAGCTCGATGAAAATCGAGTGGCACAAATCATCAATTTGGTCGATGATGCCCACTTCGGACAAATTTTTATCAGTGATACGCATGCTGAACGCACAGAAGAGGTCATCAAACAAACCCATCAATCCTATAAAATGTTTAAATTATAAATGCGCTACCTAACTGAAAGTCATGAAAACCTATAAAAAACATAACACCATAAAACGCCAAGCGAAGCCTAACCTATTTGGTCATTTGTCGCTTTTAAAACACCTTTATTTTGCAATGCTCATGGTTCTTATGGTGAGCTGTTCCAATCAACCTAAAAATCCTGAGCCTTTTATTAAACATATAGAAGGTTATTGGGAAATTACGGAAGTTATCTTTCCAAATGGCGAGAAGAAAATTTATAAGTATAACGACACTGTAGATTATATAAGTTTGAACGACAGCTTGCAGGGTTTTAGAAAAAAACTTAAGCCTGGTATTAACGACACCTACTTTACCTCAGAAGATGCCGAAGCCTTAGTGCTTAAAATTGAAAATGACAGCTTAAATGTTTATTATTCCACAGCCTATAACAGTTGGAAAGAAACCATTTTAGAGGCAAATCCTGAACAGCTCCGCGTCATAAACGAAAACAAAGTTGTATATTTATACAAGCGGTACACACCTATAAATTTAGACTTGAGCGAATAACATAATCATGGCAAAACGCAATAACGACAACCAACCTATTGAAGCAATTCTGAAAGAGTTTGTTAAAACAAATAACCTACAATCGGGATTAGACAAAGTGAATGTGCGCGACGCATGGGCAAATCTTATGGGAAATGGGGTCAATAATTACACTACAGCCATAGAATTGAAACACGAAACACTTTATGTGCAACTTAGCTCTAGCGTGCTTCGGGAAGAGTTGAGCTATGGCAATGAAAAAATTGTGAAAATGCTCAATGAAGCTATTGGCAAAGAGGTTGTGAAAAAATTAGTGCTACGTTAACTTCTGCAACTTTTAATGTTTTCTTAATTCGAAAGCTATTCCATCGCGGCAAGTCATTTCTTTTTAATTATGATACATTACAAATCTATAATCTTAATTTTTATCTTTCAAAACATGACGATTTTCAACTTTACAACAACTAGCAATAGCTCAAACTGGAAAATTGTTGATGACGTTGTTATGGGGGGACGCTCAGATGGTAATTTTATTATAAATGCCGAAGGCCATGGTGAATTTTCAGGAAAAGTGTCCTTGGAAAATAATGGCGGATTCTCATCCTTACATTATTATTTCGACACCATAACATCCGATACCTATTCAAAATTTGTCATTAAAATAAAAGGTGATGTTAAAAGCTATCAGTTTCGGGTGAAGGACAAGCAAAGCGATCGCCATTCTTTTATTTTTGAATTTACCACTACTAACGACTGGCAAACCATCGAAATTCCGTTTTCAGAAATGCATGCGACCTTTAGAGGAAGACGCTTAGACATTCCTAATTTTCAAGGCAAGCAAATGGAAGAAATTGCCTTTCTCATTGGCAATAAAAAACAAGAAACTTTTAAACTTATCATTGACTCCATCAGCCTAAAATAAACTACTTAATTTTCAAAGACTTGTACTACTTAAACGAGGATTAAAGCAATCTGCACGCCAATGATAAGAATTTAGCATCTCGAAAATTTAACAGAAATAGGACGTCTTTATTCAAAATTTAGGTACTTTTAAAATCTCGTTATTTATACTGTATGAACTATTTGAAATTGGCCTTATCCTTTGCATTAGCAATAGGACTCTTTTACGCCTTAAACACCAAATTCGGATCCATTCCACCCATAGGAAAATTTTTAAACCCCTACACAGGCGTCTGGCAAAATGAAACGGACGAATCCGTGACGGGTGAAGTTTCCATTTCAGGACTCTCGGATAAGGTAACGGTGCATTACGATGCCCAATTAATTCCGCATGTGTTTGCACAAAATGAGCTCGACTTATATAAAGCACAAGGTTATATTACGGCGAAGCATAGACTGTGGCAAATGGAATTTCAGACCTATGCCGCTGCAGGTCGCTTGTCTGAAATTATTGGTGAAGCAGCGCTTAATTACGACCGACAAGAGCGCCGACGTGGGATGGTTTACGGTGCTGAACAAACTATAAAAAAAATGTCTGAAGATGAGCAGACTGCGCGTTTGGTTGAAGCTTATACAGACGGTTTTAACAACTACATCAAGCAATTAGATCCAAAAGACTTTCCGGTAGAATACAAATTATTAGACTACAAACCTGAGGAGTGGACACCAAAAAAAACAGCCTTATTACTGATGTACATGACTAAAATGCTGGCTGGTGGAGATGAAGATTTAGAATATACAAACGCCCTACGCCTGTTTGGAAAAGAACGCTTCGATCTATTGTTTCCAGATTTCTATGATATTACAGATCCTGTTATTCCGAAACAAACCGACTGGAGTTTTATTGATGTGCCGCAAACTCCTAAACCCGAAAGTGAATTTGTTTTAGATTCTATTGCAGAAACGATTGACAAACCAGATCCTAATTACGGTAGTAACAATTGGGCCGTTTCAGGTACTAAATCCTACTCCGGTCATCCCATTCTGGCTAATGATCCGCATTTAGGACTTAATCTTCCCTCTATATGGTTTGTTATGCAGTTGAGCACACCAAATCACAATGCCTTTGGTGCAACGCTTCCGGGAGCTTTGGGAGTGATTTCAGGATTTAATCAGCATATCGCTTGGGGTGAAACTAATGCCACAAGAGATGTGATTGACTGGTATAAAATTCAATTTAATGCCGACCGTACAAAATATAAATTTGACGAACAGTGGAAAAATGTTACCATAAGAGTTGAAGAAATCAAAATAAAAGGGAAACCTACATTTAAAGATTCAGTATTATATACGCATCATGGTCCAGTGGTATTTGACAAGAATTTTAAATCTGATGAGGAATTATCGGGTTATGCTATGAAATGGACAGGCCACATTCCTAGTAACGGTCAAAAAACCTTTACGGAATTAAATCGAGCAAAAAATTATGAGGACTATGTTGAAGCTCTAAAACATTGGGTAGCACCCGCACAAAATTTTGTGTTTGCCTCTACGGATGGAGATATTGCGCTGTGGATTCAGGGTCAGTTGCCAAACAAATGGGAAGGCCAAGGAAAGTTTCTTATGGATGGTAGTAAATCTGAAAATGACTGGCAAAGTTTTATACCGCAGCAGTTAAACGCCTACACTAAAAATCCTGAACGCGGTTTTGTGAGTTCTGCCAACCAACATCCCGTTGATGAAGCTTATCCCTATTATGTCTTTAATGATGGCTATGAAACCTATAGAAATAGAGTGATTAACGACTTTTTTCAATCTAAGGATAAATTTGATATTCAAGATTTTAAGGACTTACAAAATAATAATTTTAACCTTAAAGCCTCAGAATTAATGCCCTATATGTTAGAAACTATGGATGTTTCTGAACTTACTGCTGAAGAAAAAGAGATTTATGACATCGCTAAATCCTGGAATTATAACAATGATATGGACGAGATTGGTCCGAGTATCTGGCGTGCTTGGTGGGACGAACTCTACCCTATAGTTTGGGATGAATTTGATCTTGAAGATACTGCCATGCAAATCCCTTTTACTTACCAAACCATATTTCTACTAAAAAATAATGGTGATGATGCCTTTATGGATATTGTAGAAACACCAGAAATAGAAACCGCAAAGGACTTATTTAAATTGAGTTTTAGTAAGGCTGCAAAAGAATTAAATTCATGGAAAGAAACTCATGGCGATCTCAAATGGGTGAATTATAAAGGCACCTATCTAGGCCATTTGTTACAAGCCTTACCTGCCTTTTCACGATTTGATATTCCCATAGGAGGAGGAAAAAATATTGTAAATGCCACCTCTGAAGACTGGGGACCGTCTTGGCGAATGATAGTAGAAATGACCTCGCCACCAACAGCTTTGGGTATTTATCCTGGTGGACAATCTGGAAATCCAGGTAGCAAATATTACGATAATTTTGTTGACGAATGGGCGGCAGGACAATACCACAGTCTTAATTTTTTACAAAGTGATGTCGCTACAGAAGCCATTATTGGCACCCAAACCTTAATACCAACTACCAATGAGTAAAAATAGTATCAATTTTATAGTCACCATCATTTTAGCTTATCTTCTGTCTTTAGTCTTGCCTTGGTATTCGGTAATGGTTGCTGCAGCATTAACGGCGTGGATTATTCCACTTAAAAAAGCCGCTGTATTTTTTGTGCCTTTTTTAGCCATTCTTCTATTTTGGACCGTATATAGTTTTGTGCTTAGCAACGCAAATGATTTCACCTTAGCCAAGCGCATCGCCGTACTCTTGCCTCTTGGTGGCAATCCTTATCTTTTGATTTTAGTAACGGGTCTTATCGGTGGTATTGCTGCTGCTGTTGCTGCTATTTTTGGAAAACGAGTAAGTGTAGTGTTGAAGAACTAATTACAATTACCGGGTTGTAGATTAACCATGCAATCTTGTGTCGGAATCTATTTTAATACTATTTAACATAAGGTCATAAGTCGAAGTTAACTAAGACTTCAAATTCGTGCGACGCCTTAATTTTCCT
>CAYMDB010000234.1:0-5226 GCA_964388865.1 uncultured Flavobacteriaceae bacterium | reverse complement strand
TATATAAAAAGAATTTATACCATATCACACCAAACTATGGCCAATATATTGGCATCACAAATAGTTTATGTTTTGAAAAAATATTAACAAAGAATGAAAAGGCTTTTTAGAAAAACGGCAAAAGTTGCCTTGGTATTAATTTATCTTGTAATCATTGCGGGAGCCGTAGTGCGCATGACGGGCTCTGGAATGGGTTGTCCAGATTGGCCAAAATGTTTTGGCTATTATATTCCACCAACCGAGCTCTCTGAATTACAGTTTAAACCAAATCACGATTATACAAAAGGCATCGTTATTATCGTAAATGAAGCCCTTCAAGTTTCAAAAGAAAGTTTCAAATCTGGCGACACCCTTAATTTGAATAATTGGGAGCCTTATACTGCTCACGATTATGCTATTTTTAATCCACTACATACTTGGGTAGAATATATTAACAGACTTTTGGGCGCCTTATCTGGGATTCCTATTCTCATATTTACCATCATGTCTATTTGGCTATGGAAAGACGATAAACGCTTTTTAATATTGTCCATTTTTACAGTTGTGGCCATGGGGTTTCAAGCTTGGTTGGGTAAAACTGTTGTAGATTCTAACTTATCGCCTTATAAAATTACAGTACATATGGTAATGGCTTTGGTCATTGTTGCCGTAATCTTGTATCTTATTTTTCTAGCAAAAACACATTTTAAAAATCAAAAGTTCGATAAGCTTTTTAAAAACGTTCTAATTGTAGCCACCTTGCTCACCCTTGTTCAAATCGTATTAGGAACTCAGGTGCGCCAGTATGTCGACGATCAAATTAAATCTATTGGGTATATTAAACCCTTGTGGCTTCAGAATCCGCAGTTAGAGTTTTATGTGCATCGAAGCTTGTCTATTTTAGTCTTGCTCATTAATTTATGGCTATTTCAAAGAAACCGAAAATACAATTTAGGTTACGCTAAATTCAATCTCGTTTTAATTGGTATTAGCTTAGAAATTTTAACGGGTATTGCTATGTTTTATTTCGATTTCCCTTTTGCCACGCAACCTCTACACCTTGTCATCGCAACGCTTATAATAGGAATTCAGTTTTATATTATCTTGGAAAGCTCACGTAGAAGCCCAGCAGAAATTAAGCTGTCTTCAACATAAATTGTATCTTTGCAACATCTTAATGACAACTTATGATATACAGATTTAGAGTTATATTAGATAACGATACAGAGGACGATGTGTTCCGAGATATAGAAATTCGCGAAACCGATACGATGGAAGATTTACACAATGTTATTACACAATCCTTCGGGTTTGATGGTATGGAAATGGCCTCTTTTTACGTGAGTGACAACCAATGGAATCAAGGTGAAGAAATTGCCATGATGGACATGAGTGAAGCTGACAATGATGTAAAGATGATGAGTAGCACCATTATTAATTCTATTATTCACGAGGCTTCAACACGTTTAATTTATGTTTATGATTTTTTAAACATGTGGACGTTTTACGTAGAACTTGGTGAAATTATTGAAGAAGCTGTGGGCACAGATTATCCCAATTTAATGTTTGTGCATGGGCAAATCCCTGATGAAGCTCCAGAAAAAGTATTTGAAGCCGATGACGATGAGGATGATTATAGCGAGTTTGAAGACGATTTAGACGTTGATGACTACAGCGATTTAGATTTTGATGAAAACTGGAATTAATTTCAACTAGAAGAAATTTTTCATATTAATGCCTTGGTAATTTCGGTTTACGAAATCTAAGGCATTTTTTAGTATATCTCCCATGCATTCGCTGCGCCTAAATTCTATATCTAATGTGTATTTATAAATATCTTCTTTCAGCATTTCAATGTGTTGAGGAATTGAAATAACATCACTTTGCATGCAATCCAATAACTCATTTATTCTATCGTGATAGCTAATCATGCGACGTGCCACTATAGAGCGTTCTTCAATTTTATACTGATCAACAGATTCCTTCTGAATTTTATCTCTAACCAACTCTACCATTTTAAAATTTTCCTTAAAAAATTGCGGTCGATAAATGTTGAGTTTGCCTTCATAACACTGCTGGTCAAAATCAATGGCTCTAATTTTATACACGACTTGATCGAAATCGTGCATTGGTACAATGACATAATTATAGGATCGCATGTCCCCTAAAAGTCGAATCATACAGCGTTCATTAAACTTTACGAATTCTTTAGCAATTTGAGCTTTTTCTGAAGCATTGCATTCTGGAAGCATCGTCTTTATAAACGCATCACCGGGAATTCCTGCGATATGTTCTTCAATCAGCGTGTTCTTATAAACCAAAAAATTGAGGTTATAAGGTGACAACATATGCTCTAACTCTAAACCGTAAATTCTCGAGGCATCCGCTTTTTTCACATAGAAATAGCTAAAGTTATCGTTGAGGATGTTTCTTACTTTAACCCTAAAGGGTTTCGAATTTCCGAAGGTGCAAAAATCAATAGCATCTACGCTTAAAAATTTAAAAATCTGCTCATTACCATCAGAATTGAGATAAGAATAAACCCGTTTTAGACTTAAATCTATTTCCTGTCTTTCAAATTCATTGTAAAACACTCGAATCCAAAGTGTGTCTTCATCATTTTTGTCATAAACCTCAACGGCACCTTGAAAACGCATTAAATCATCATAAAAAATAGGAAGTCGCGTATTTCTATTGTAACCTTGGAGATAATTATGAAGCTTCAGGCTTATAGGATATGAAGGCTTCTTTTTCGAAATTTTTAAATCTTGCATAATCTTGAATTCAACTCTAAATTACGATTTTCTATTTTATGATGTAACAATATTCTAATTAGTTCGTCTTATTTTTAACTAATCAAACCCTATTATTTTGGAGTCCATCCTTACAATTACCAATCTCACAAAGAAATTCGGCTATCTCACCGCAGTCAAAAATTTAAGTTTTACAATCAATAAAGGTAACGTTTACGGTATTTTAGGTCCTAACGGCAGTGGTAAATCGACTACCTTAGGCATTGTTTTAAATGTGGTAAATAAAACTAGTGGAAGTTTTCATTGGTTTGACGGCCATACCACCACACACGATGCTTTAAAAAAAGTGGGAGCGATTATAGAACGCCCTAATTTTTATCCTTACATGACTGCAGAACAAAACTTAAAATTAGTCTGTAGAATAAAAGGGGTTTCTCACGATAAAATTGAAGAAAAACTAGAGGTAGTGGGCTTATTAGACCGAAAGAAACACAAATTCAGTACCTACTCACTAGGAATGAAACAACGTTTGGCCATTGCTTCGGCCCTACTTAACGATCCTGAAATTTTAATTTTAGACGAACCTACCAATGGTCTAGACCCGCAAGGCATTCATCAAATTCGTCAGATTATAAAAGATATTGCTGCAAATGGTACCACTATTTTATTAGCCTCTCACCTACTCGATGAAGTTGAAAAAGTATGTTCGCATGTTGTTGTATTGCGCAAAGGTGAAAAACTGTATGCAGGCCGTGTGGATGAAATGATTAACAGTAATGGTTTTTTTGAATTAAAAGCTGAAAAGCATCAAGAACTTTTGAAGGTTTTAGAAACCGATTCAAATTTTGGTAAAATAAAAATTGAAGGCGAATTAATTACCGCCTTTTTAAACGAATCGATGTCGGCACCAGAATTCAACAAGTTAATGTTTGATAGTGGCATCATATTATCGCACCTCGTTAAGCGGAAAGAAAGTTTAGAGGAGCAATTTTTACAATTAACTGACAACTGAGAATCCAATCAAAAAAACAGCTTAACCCTATTTTAGGATTTTGCAAAACCAATCCATTATATGTTACGTCTTATACAACTTGAATTACAAAAACTTTGGCTTAATCGCGTGAGTCGCGTCCTTATTTTTGTATCCTTTATATTGCCTTTTACTGTTCTGATATTATCCTCTATAAAAATTAATTTCTTCGGAGTATTTACGCTAGAACTCGGTGAATTAGGGATTTTTAATTTTCCAATTATTTGGCATATTACCACCTTTTTTGCCTCGTATTTTAAATTCTTTTTTGCGATTGTCGTTGTAAGCATGATTGGCAACGAATACAGTAATAAAACCTTAAAACAGAATCTCATTGACGGCTTAAGTAAAAAAGAGTTTATTCTCTCTAAATTTTACACCATCGTATTCTTCTCATTGTGTGCAACGGTATTAATTGGTCTTGCTACATTTTTAATCGGACTGTATTATTCAAGCTATACGGAAGCATCTATAATTTTTAGAGAGGTAGAATTTGTACTCGCCTATTTTGTGAAGCTTGTGGGATTCTTCAGTTTGTGTTTATTCTTTGGTATGCTCGTTAAAAGATCTGCCTTTGCGCTCGGATTTTTGGTGATTCTTTACATTTTTGAATGGTTGGTGTTTTGGGCAGCTTACTATTTTAGTGGCAACACCGATACGGCTTTTAAAGTAAAACACTTTATGCCTTTAGAGTCTATGTACAAACTTATTGATCAGCCCATTCAGAGAATTGTAATGACCAAATTCCCTGAAAAAACAGATATGGCATACGATTATGCTGTGCATTGGTATGAAATTCTGATTGTTTTAGGATGGTCTGCCATTTTTATCTTTTTGTCTTATCGATTATTAAAAAAGAGAGATTTGTAATATCTTTGAAAGCCTTTATTGATTAGAATTCTAGTGCTTTTTTCAAATTTCAAAGCACTCTTTTACTCAATAATCTGGCATCAAAGCTTTTATGAAAAAAACAACCTTCCTACTCTTTACTTTATTTATAGGTATCCAAGTATTTGGACAAAACCAAGCGTCGTATTGGTATTTTGGACAAAAGGCTGGGCTTCGATTTAATGCTACCACAGGCGCTGTTACTGCAATTACGGATGGTCAAATTAACACTTTAGAAGGCTGTACCTCAATTTCAGATACAGAGGGTAACTTATTATTTTATTCTGATGGCAGAACCGTTTGGAATCGGAACCATCAAATTATGACCAACGGGAATTATTTTGGGGGCACTGGTCTTTTAGGCGATCCGTCTAGCACATCATCTGGACTCATTGTGCCAAAACCTGAAGACCCCACTAAATACTATATTTTCACTGTAGATGAACCCCATCATGAAAACGCTGCAGTTTATCCGAATCAGTTTTCAGGCAACTACATTAGCGGCGGAGGCTCTGTACCTGGTGAGGATGACGGATTTAATAACGGATTGAACTACTCTTTGGTAGATATGGACTA
>CAYMDB010000233.1:0-5229 GCA_964388865.1 uncultured Flavobacteriaceae bacterium | reverse complement strand
CTTGTATTTGAAGACCTTTGGTTGATGTTCGATTGGGCTTCGGCTACCAAATTGCCTTCAATATCGGTAATCTTAATATTCACATTTTCTGTGAGTCCGGTAATTTTAACTCCCTTATTAATATCGTTGAGATCGTCAAAGCCAAGGATATGGTATTCAGGCCGCACAGGATTAGGATATACAAAGGCATCCTCTAGGCTGTCCTGCGTTTTAGAGCCTCCAGCTTTAAATGCTACCAAACCTCTCGAACTGGCAATATAGACCTGCCCATTTGTTAAATCTAAAGCGATATCATTAATTCGGTTGGAAGGTAAAGGCGAATTGTCTTCGGTAAAGTGATAAATCGTGGTCTGCCCATCAGATGAGAAATAAAACACCCCAGAATCTGCCGTAGCAATCCATTTGTTGTTAGAACCGTCTACTTCAATATCTGTAATAGATTGCCCTTCTAACAGCTCTTTGGGAATACCATCCTCTAAAATAATAATTGAGCTGAGTCTTGGGTTGGGGTCCTCATAAAAGCCTGCAGTATTAAAAAGTAACCGTAAACCTAGGGTAGTGCCAATCCAAAGTTGATTTCTATTATCTAAAGCTAAGGCTGTAACTCTAGAAAAAGGAGGAACATTGCGGTCTTCACCATTAATATTCCGCAAAGGATTAGTGGCGATGCTTTCATTATAAGCGAGCAAACCATTAGAATAAGATCCAACCCATTTAGTGCCATTGGCATCGATGGCAATCTCAAAGAATCCAAGCTCGTCTAACAAGGGATTTTCAATAAGACTAGAAAAACTATACCCTTGCCAATTTCCTGTTGCGGGATTATAAGATTTTAAAGCTCGGTCCACCCGACTCGTTAAAGACCAGAGCAAACCCTCACGGTCAAACGCCGTGTCTGACACTCTAATACTGGAAAAATCTGGCGCGCCCGGAAGTATTAAAGACTCTAAGCCACTATTACTAGCATTGTATAAAATGGTGGGTTCAAAATTATTCAACTCTAAAATCCCATTTTGAAAGGCACTAATAAACACCTGATTGGGATTGAATATATTTACCGATAGCTCAGAAAGGTTTAGCGCTCCTAAAACATCATCCGCCGGAATATTATACCATTGCTCATCCTTGTAATAACTTATGCCGCGCCGTCGTATTGGCGAGGGGTTAAGAGAGGGAGTATAATCCCCAAAGGTTGTCCATACCGTCTCAGTATGAGAATCTAACCGAAAGGCACTGTTAAATAGAGGCCCATTGGGTTTAATTTCTAAGTAACCACTGTTGTTTGCAAGGCTCGCTTGCAACACTCCCAAATCGTTAGTGCCAATATACACGAAGGTATCCAACAGGGTAGCCGAAGTGAAACTGGTATCAAAGTCGGCAGTAGGCTGAAAACTACTAATCAATTGCGCAGAAGCATCATAAACATAAATGGCATCTGTGGTAGCGTATATTAAATTGCCATCAGACACCTCCGCATCTAAAGGCAACTGCGGCAGACTGAATAAGGCCGAAATAGACGCACCATTCATCTGGTAAAGCTGATTATTAGAGCGCACAGCATACAAGTTGGTTCCTAGAGCGCTCATACTGTAATAATCGCCAGTAATAAGGGTTTGCCACTGCTGAAAATCAATGAGATTTGGATTGCTTAATGACCCTTTTTTAATACCATTTCCATTTAAACAAGCCGCATAAATTTCATTGTTTAAAACCGAAACTTGCGTTACTGTAATTTGAGTGCCCCCATTGCCCAAAAAATAGGTATCCCCAAATTCTAGGCGTTCTAAATCATAAACTGAAATGCCGTAATCTGTAGAAATATAAACAAAGCCTTCATGCTCATAAAAATGATTAATACGCTTGTTTACGGGGCTAATATTTTGTTTTTCAAGAATAGCAACAACACTAAGAACACTAGCATCGGTTTGAGAATAGACCTCAATTAAACCGGTTTCGTACCCAATGAGTAAGGATTGATAGGCATCACTGTAGGAAATGGTCGTAATTTTGGCACCTGAAAGCCCTTCAACAGTAGTGATCGTTTTAATAGCGCCGCTAAAAACATCATACTCAAAAATGGCATTTTCTGCTGCAGCATAGATTTTATTTTCACCCTTTACAACATCTATAATCGTATTGTACGAAAAATGCCCTTGCCATAATGTTGAAAAATCCTGACTATAACAAGACGTCGAAAGGCAAAAAACAAAACTAATGAGATTTAAAAGCGTTCTGCGCATTACTATAATGGTTTGCTCAAAGATATTTAATACTAACGAAAATTGGTGCCTTATCATATAATAAGTCACAAAAAAAGCCTCCGAGAACCATCTCGAAAGCTTTAAATGATTTACCGCTCCCGAAGCATCGGGACCAAAGGCCAATACTGATGTTCTTCCACCCTTTAGGGTAAGGGGCAAAAGAAGAAAATTAATACCATTTAAATAACACCTTGGGCTAACATGGCATCGGCAACTTTAACAAAAGCTGCAATGTTTGCTCCTTTAATGTAATCTATTGAACCGTCGTCATTTTTTCCATATTGAACACAAGAATCATGAATATCTTCCATGATGTCTTTTAAGCGCTCATCAACCTCTTCTCTAGTCCAGCTTAGACGTAACGAATTCTGACTCATCTCTAAACCAGAGGTAGCAACACCGCCTGCATTTGAGGCCTTTCCTGGCGCAAATAATATTTTGGCATTTTGAAATGCGTGAATAGCCTCTGGTGTTGAGGGCATGTTAGCACCTTCAGACACACAGATACAACCATTATCAATTAATTGCGTAGCGTCGTCACCATTTAATTCGTTTTGTGTAGCACATGGTAAAGCGATATCGCATTTCACCGACCATGGTCTTTCTTCAGGCTTGTATAGCGCATTTGGATACTGATCGACATATTCGCTAATTCTACCGCGTTTTACATTTTTAAGATTCATTATAAATTTTAATTTATCTTGAGTAATCCCCTCTTCATCTAAAATATATCCAGCAGAATCAGACATTGTTAAAACTTTAGCACCGAGCTCAATTGCTTTTTCAGCGGCGTACTGCGCTACGTTACCTGAGCCAGAAATGATAACCCGTTTCCCCTTAACAGTATCGTTTTTAGTTTTTAGCATATTTTCGGCAAAATAGACATTACCGTAACCTGTGGCTTCTGGTCTAATTAAAGAGCCTCCCCACGATTGTCCTTTACCAGTTAATACACCTGTAAATTCATTGGCTAATTTTTTATACATCCCAAACATAAACCCAACTTCTCTTGCACCCACACCGATATCTCCCGCTGGAACATCGGTATTTGCACCAATATGTCTAAAAAGCTCCGTCATAAAAGCATGACAAAAGCGCATTATTTCGTTATCTGATTTTCCTTTTGGATCAAAATCAGAACCCCCTTTGCCACCACCCATAGGTAATGTGGTTAATGAGTTTTTAAAGACTTGTTCAAAAGCCAAGAACTTTAAAATACTAGCGTTTACAGTAGGGTGAAAACGCAAACCACCTTTGTATGGACCTATGGCAGAATTCATCTGAATTCTGTAACCTCTGTTGACTTGTATTTCTCCATCATCATCAACCCAACAAACTCTAAACGAGATCAGTCGTTCAGGCTCAACCATGCGCAGCAATATGTTTTTACCATTGTAAATATCGTTTTTAGCAATGTAAGGAATAACAGTCTCTGCGACTTCTTGAACCGCTTGTAAAAACTCTGGTTCATGACCATTGCGTTCTTTTACAAGTTCTAAAAAAGCGTCAATTTTATTTTTCATGTGTCTTATCGTTAATAAATTGTGAAATAATAAGCACAAATATACGTTATCTACAAAATTAACGTCCTATTTTTTTCATATTCTCAAAATTATTTTTGACTGCTATAAATTTGTTAAAAGTTTAAAAACAAAAACACTGGCATTTTATTTGTTTTACTTATAGATTCATTCCTATTTTATATATTTGTTGGGTAAGAGAACCTATTCTAAATTAAATGATTACATATCTCAAGAAATTTCTTCTTCCTTTTGCGTTACTTTTAGCATTGCAACTCGGTTATTCCCAATTGGCGTTCTCTCACGAAGTAGGTGTTATTGTTGGACCCATTGCCTACCAATCTGATTTTGGTGAACGTTACGATTACGACACTAATTCTGGTAATGTTGGTCTTGGCATAGGACTTGTATATTATATGAATTTTGATTACCTCACCAATTACTACTATTATTCTGCCAATAATTATTTTACAGACCACTTTAAAGTTCGCGGAGAAATCTCTTGGAACAAAACATCCCTAGACCATTACGGCACATGGGTAGACAGCAAAAGAAACAGTGAGGGAGCAGACAAACTTAGAGCACATTCTGGCGAAGCCCAAAACTGGGATATTGGGCTGCAATTAGAATATTATCCTATTAGCATCAAAGCCTTTTCTCAAGGGGTGTATTCTTTTACACCTTTTACAAGTTTTGGTGTCCACTATGGCTTCTACAATCCTAGTGTAAGCACCTCTTATGGGGACCAAAATAGCAATAACCCAAATAATTTTTATCCTGGATGGGAACCAGGCTCCATAAGTGATAAAAATGGCTCTACCTGGTCTTTAGTAGGAAGTGTTGGTACGCGCTATAAACTTACTATTCTTTCAGACCTTATGATTGATTTAAGAGTTCAGAGCTTCTTCAGTGACTTTACAGATGGCTTAGATCATCAGTTAAGTTCCAACAAAACCAATGACTGGCTGGTATGGTTGAACTTTGGTTACATCTATTACTTCGATTAAAACATTCAATTTCTACCCAATAGCCTGTTTTAAATCGGCAATTAAATCAAATTCATCTTCAATACCCACACTTAATCGAATTAAGGAATCTACAACACCTATTTTTTCACGGTCTTCCTTTGGAATACTCGCATGGGTCATACTCGCCGGATGACCTACCAAGGACTCCACACCTCCTAAAGATTCAGCCAAAGTAAATATTTTTAGATGCTCTACAATTTTAATGGCCTCCTCGTAATTATTGCCTTTGGTGGTGAAAGAGACCATACCGCCAAAATCTTTCATCTGGGCTTTAGCGATAGCGTGATTGGGATGCGCCCCAAAACCAGGCCAATAAACCTTTTCAATTTTTGAATGACTGGCTAAATAAGTGGCCACAGCCTTTCCATTTTCGCAATGCCGCTGCATGCGCACATGCAAAGTTTTAATCCCTCTTCAGGC
>CAYMDB010000232.1:0-5238 GCA_964388865.1 uncultured Flavobacteriaceae bacterium | reverse complement strand
GGTAAACTTAAATCTAAAATTACCAAATCTAAGTTTTGGGTGACGGTATACTTCTGTATTTTATGATAGGCTGTATTACAATCTTCTGCGCGATCTGTTTTAAAACTTAGCGTTTGGGATTGTTCTGCGAGATAATCTAAAGATCTTTCAAAACCTTCAATGGTGATGGGATGATCGTCTATGATTAAGACGTTAGTAGTTTTTTTATTCATCATAACGTTGCACAATTAAATGAGCCTAATTTTAAGCTGTTACTTTAAATTTTGTGTAGTCAACAATGAATTAATTAATCCTTAAGGATAGGATTAGTTTCAAAACTAGCGAATAATTCTTACAAATAATAATCTAAAAAAGTTCTTTTGAAGCGTTGAGCGTCTTTTTCGTGCACACCTCAAGTTAACCTATCAATCCTTCAAAAACTTAATATTCCGCTGCAAACCCTCAAACTTAGTCCGTTTTACCGCAGATTTCTGAAACACTTTTTTAAAGGTATCTTCGGTGATTTCATGCCAATCCTTTTTGGTCATATCCAATAATTCCGGGTGTGGATTAAATAAAGGTTCCTTATATGATTTAGATAAGCGGTTCCATGGGCAGACGTCTATACAGGGATTGTAATTAAAATCTTAAAGTCCTAAAATTTATTGATTTAATAAATTTCTAAGTCTATTAGGATTCATTTTATTATTGAAAAAAGTAATTAAATAAATAGTATTTTTTTCTTCTTTATAAAACAACGATACATTTTTATGGAGTACTACTTTTCTCACTTTTAACGTCTCATTCGCATGCGAGAAAACAATTTGTTTGTTTTTAATTTTTGATAAAGCATCATCTGTTAATTCTTTAAAAACCCTCAATTCTTTCTTAGTCCATCTAAGTTTAGTCCAAACTATTTCTATGGATTAGATATCATAAATAGCTTTGATATCTTTCATAACTTCATCATGACTCAAGGTATTTCCGTTTTCTATATCTTTAAGACCAGATTCAATAAATAATTTCTCTGTATCAGAAATATCACTAGACCAGTTTGAAGCCTCGGGAAGACTCGCTTTTAAACGTTTTAGTTTAGAAATGACAGCTTCGTCTTTTAAGCCTACTAACCGTTCCATTAACTTATATTTTTCTAATTGAATATCCATAATATGCTCTGTATCTCAATAAATATAACAAATTTCCGGATTTAGTCTATCTATAATTATAAACCAGCATCTTCAAAATTTCATCAGTTGTGAACATAACTAATACAGAGCATCGACCGCCTAACTATCTAAAGATATCTTCAGTAAGAAACTATAATTATGGAGACCTAAAATCATTTCCCTTTTAAAAATCCAATATTCCGCTGCAAACCCTCAAACTTAGTCCGCTTCACCGCCGATTTCTGAAACACTTTTTTAAAGGTATCTTCCGTAATTTCTTCCCAGTCTTTTTTCGTCATATCTAACAATTCTGGGTGTGGATTAAATAAGGGTTCCTTATGCGGTTTTGAAAAGCGATTCCATGGACAGACGTCTTGGCAAATATCGCAGCCAAACATCCAATCATCAAATTTGCCTTTAAACTCGCTTGGGATATTATCCTTGAGTTCTATAGTGAAGTAGGAAATACATTTACTGCCATCTACCACATACGGTTCTGTGATGGCTTCTGTTGGACAGGCATCAATACAGGCTGTGCAGCTGCCACAATGATCTGTTACGGGAGTGTCGTATTCTAATTCTAAATCGATAATCAGTTCTGCAATAAAGTAAAAAGATCCTGTTTTTTGAGTCAACAAATTAGAGTGCTTGCCAATCCAACCTAAACCCGATTTCGCTGCCCAAGCTTTATCTAAAACTGGCGCCGAATCTACAAAAGCACGTCCGTGAACCTCACCTATTTCATCTTGAATATAATGTAATAATGATTTTAGTTTATCCTTTATCACAAAGTGATAATCGGTGCCATAAGCATACTTGGAAAGTTTATAAGAGTCTTCAGTTTGAAATTCTGAAGGGTAATAATTCAATAACAAAGAGACCACACTTTTAGAGCCTTCCACGAGTAAAGTTGGGTCTAAGCGCTTATCGAAATGATTTTCCATATAACGCATTTCCCCATGCCTATTTTTTTTGAGCCAGGTTTCTAATCGCGGCGCTTCCACTTCTAAAAATTCTGCTTTGCTGATGCCACAAGATAGGAAGCCTAGGCGTTTGGCTTCGGTTTTGATGAGCGAGGTCCTTTCACTAGCTCTTTCCCCAAGGGAAACAGAACTCAAACGCGAATTGCTTTTTTGATGACTCATTATCTAACATTTATTCCTACCCAAAGTCCCTTACTTTTTAGAGATCTATGGTGAGACTAAAAAAGTCCCCTCTGGGGATTTAGGGGCTTTTCTTTTCCCAAATGCTTATAAGCTTGCTCAGTGACTTCACGACCACGAGGTGTGCGCATGATAAAGCCTTGCTGAATTAAAAAAGGTTCGTAAACTTCTTCAATGGTTTCTGTACTTTCACTTACAGCCGTGGCAATGGTACTGATGCCTACGGGTCCACCTTTAAATTTATCGATAATAGTGGTAAGGATTTTGTTATCCATTTCATCTAAGCCATAGGCATCTACATTAAGCGCTTTAAGAGCAAACCTTGCTATGGTTATATCTATACTCCCATTGCCTTTGATTTGCGCAAAATCTCTAACACGTCTTAATAAGGCATTGGCAATACGGGGAGTTCCCCTACTTCTTCCTGCAATTTCTATAGCCGCTTCCATAGTGATTGGAACGCTTAAAATTGAAGCACTTCGCTGCACTATGGTGGTCAGTAATTCAGTTTTATAATATTGTAGTCGACTTTGAATGCCGAAACGTGCACGCATGGGTGCTGTTAATAATCCTGAACGTGTAGTGGCACCAATGAGGGTAAAAGGATTTAAATTGATTTGAACAGTTCTGGCATTGGGGCCAGACTCAATCATGATATCAATTTTATAATCTTCCATGGCAGAATATAAATACTCTTCTACAATTGGACTTAAACGATGAATCTCATCAATGAAAAGCACATCGCGCTCATCGAGATTGGTTAGCAAACCAGCTAAATCGCCTGGTTTATCTAAAACAGGACCTGAGGTCACTTTAATCCCCACATCGAGCTCATTGGCTAAAATATGGGCTAATGTTGTTTTTCCTAAACCAGGAGGTCCATGAAATAGGGTATGGTCTAAGGCTTCCTCTCTAAGATTTGCAGCTTGAACAAACACCAATAAATTTTCTAATACCTGATCTTGACCCGTAAAATCTTCAAAGGTTAAGGGTCTCAACTTTTTTTCAACATCCAGTTCCTCAGGACTGAAATTATCGTTTGAAGGATTTAAGTTTTCGTTCATCGCACTTCCTGCGAAAGCAGAAATATTATTAAGTTATTGATTCCACACAAAATGAAAAGCCCTCTGAAATGATACTGTGAGACCTTTCCAAACAAATATAAAGAAAAAGCCTTTCAAGATAGATGAAAGGCTTTAGTATTGTCAACCTCTTTTACGAGATTTTTAGTTTCATGCAACTGTTAATGTTGCATTTCTTCTTCACCTTCTATCATAGGTACATTTTGTGGCACAAAATCTTCCTTATGCCCTGGCTTACTGTAATCATAAGACCATCGGTACACCGTTGGTAAAGCACCAGGCCAGTTGCCATGAATGTGTTTAACTGGTGTAGTCCATTCTAGTGTATTTGACCTCCATGGGTTTTGAGTCGCCTTTTTCCCGTAGAAAATACTGCTAAAGAAATTATACAAAAACACAAGCTGAAAAATACTACCTACAATCGCGAAAATTGAAATAATAACATTTGTATTTGCTAAATCATCAAATAATGGAAAATTAGTGTTAGTGTAATAACGTCTAGGAAGACCTGCCATACCTATAAAGTGCATTGGAAAGAATACTCCATAAGCACAGATTGCAGTTATCCAAAAATGTAAATAGCCTAAATTTTTATTTAACATTCTACCAAACATTTTTGGAAACCAATGATAAACTCCTGCAAAAAAACCGTAAAGCGCTGAAATACCCATAACTAAATGAAAGTGAGCCACAACGAAATAAGTATCATGCACATTAATATCTAAAGCACTGTCCCCTAAAATAATCCCTGTTAAACCACCTGTTATAAAAGTTGAAACTAATCCAATAGAAAATAACATGGCTGGATTCATTTGCAAATTACCTTTCCAGAGCGTGGTGATATAGTTAAACGCCTTCACCGCTGACGGAATTGCAATTAATAAGGTTGTAAAGGTAAATACAGATCCTAAAAACGGGTTCATACCAGATACAAACATATGGTGACCCCAAACTATGGTCGATAAAAATGCAATTGCCAAAATTGAAGCAATCATTGCTCTATATCCAAAAATTGGTTTTCTTGAGTTAGTCGCGATGATTTCTGAAGTAATACCAAGCGCAGGTAATAAAACGATATAAACCTCTGGGTGACCTAAGAACCAAAATAAATGTTCATATAACACTGGTGACCCACCCTGATAATGTAAAACTTCACCTTGAATAAAGATATCAGATAAGAAAAATGAAGTGCCAAAACTTCTATCCATTATTAACAACAGTGCCGCTGATAATAATACCGGAAACGATACAACACCGATGATAGCTGTGACAAAAAACGCCCAAATCGTTAGTGGAAGGCGTGTCATAGACATCCCTTTCGTACGCAAATTAATAACAGTAACGATGTAGTTTAGCGCCCCTAATAAGGACGACGCAATAAATATAGACATAGAAATTAACCACATGTTCATTCCAGTACCTGAACCCGGTTGAGCCATTGGCAAAGCACTTAGGGGTGGATAGATCGTCCAACCTGCTGCTGCTGGACCTGTCTCAGCAAAAAAGGACATCACCATGATAATACTCGCTGTAAAAAACAACCAATAAGATACCATATTTAAAAAGCCTGACGCCATATCTCGTGCCCCTATTTGCAATGGAATAAGTAAGTTACTAAACGTTCCACTAAGTCCTGCTGTTAACACAAAAAACACCATAATGGTACCGTGAATAGTAACCAAAGCCAAATAGATGTCCGCATCCATGACGCCATCTGGCGCCCATTTACCTAATAATGCTTTGAAAATTACATTCGGCTCTTCTGGCCACGCAATTTGCATACGCATCAGCAAAGACATAATTACTGCAATAACACCCATAAGGATACCAGTAACTAAATATTGCTTA
>CAYMDB010000231.1:0-5251 GCA_964388865.1 uncultured Flavobacteriaceae bacterium | reverse complement strand
TGAGGTACTAAACTGAACAGATTTTGCATACTCAATAGCATGATAGACTAAGCATTGGTTACTAGAATTTGATGAGCCATTAATAAAGGCATCATAAACTTCACCCGAACCATTAACTTTTATATTGACTACAATTTTACCCCCGTATTCGCATAAATAGCGCGGAGTTTTATAGTAGCTTAAAGTTCTATCTTTTAAAGAATAGGTGAGCGTACTTTTTGTTTTGGCGTGCTCATCGGCTTGCTTTTTATTGTCTAATCGCTTTTTTAATTCCTCTTGAAGTTTTTTGTAGGACTTAGTCTCTTCAGCTTTTAGAGCGTAGGCACTCCCGTTAGTGTAAGATTTATTAATGCTCGCTTCTTCTTCTATTTCACTAGCTTCAGTTTCTTTTGAAGCTTTTGGTGTCCGTTCAAAATTATCTGCGCTAACCGTTTTAAAATTGCGCATCATGTCTTTGTACTCTTGGTCTTCATTAAAAGCTTTATCCGAAGACTTACCCGTTATCTCCTCAATGTTTTTCAGTTCCGTTTCAGTTTTTTCAGGCTCTAACTCAGGTTCAATGAGGAAATAACTTTCGGTAATCAAGTCGTTTTTTTGTCTTAGTTGAATACTAAACATGCCCAACACAATGATACCCGTAAGAAGCACTGTGATGATGATGGCCTTATGTTGTTCAATAAAATTCAATAGATAAAACGTTCGTTTAGATTAATATATACGAATATAACTATCATATAGACTAAAGATCCATCAACAAACCGAAGTTAAATGATTATTTTGAAGGCAAAGCTGCTATAAAAGCTTCAGGCGTTAAACTGTCTTCAACCTTAAAATCACCAATGCGTGTTCTGCGCAATTCAGATAAATGTGCACCAGAATTTAGCGCTTTTCCAAAGTCCTGCGCCAAGGAACGTATATAAGTTCCCTTGCTGCAAACCACTCTAAACTTTAATTCTAAATTGGTAATCTCTGTGATTTCAAATTCAGAAATTTCTACAGATCTCGCTTTAATCTCAACCTCCTCTCCTGCTCTAGCAAATTCATATAAACGCTTGCCGTCTTTTTTTATGGCTGAAAAAACAGGAGGAAATTGTTCGATTTTACCAATAAATTGAGAGGTAGTCTCATTAATTAAGGCTTCGGAAATATGATCTGTTGAAAAGGTCTTATCTATTTCGGTCTCTAAATCAAAGGACGGAGTTGTGCTGCCTAGAACAAAAGTGCCGGTATATTCCTTTTCTTGAAATTGAAAAATATTGATTTGCTTGGTCATTTTTCCTGTGCAAATCACTAATAATCCGGTAGCTAAAGGATCTAAAGTGCCAGCATGACCTACCTTTATTTTTTTAATGTTGAAGGCTTGTCTGATCGCCCAACGCAATTTATTTACAGCCTGAAAGGAGGTCCAGTTTAAGGGTTTGTCTATGAGTAAAACTTTACCATCAATAAATGTTTGAGCTAAACTCATTAAATTACCGTCAGTTTATAAATGAAAAAATGTATGAATAGAATGGCTATTCCCAGCGCAATACGATAATATCCAAATATTTTAAATCCTTTTTTACTCAGATAATCAATAAAAGATTTTATAGCGATGAGTGCCACAACAAAAGCAATTATATTACCTAGGATAAGGTAAAAAACCTGATCCTGATTTAAAACAAAACCCGCTTCGTAATAGTCGTACCCTTTTTTAGCCGTTGCGCCAAACATGGTAGGTACCGCTAAAAAAAATGAGAATTCTGCTGCTGTTTTTCTATTTAATTTTTGTGTCATACCCCCAACAATGGAAGCACCACTTCTTGAGGTTCCGGGGATCATAGCCAAGCATTGAAAAAAGCCAATTTTTAAAGCCGTGGGGTATGTGATTTTTGAGTGTGCGTCTGGATGGTCTTCATCATACACTTCATTAGCCTTAAACCAATCATCGACTTTAAGTAAAATAAAGCCCCCTATAATAAGAGAGATGGCGACAGTGAGTGGACTTTCAAGTAACCCGTCAATAACATCATTCAGCAACAAACCCAATACAGCAGCAGGGATAAATGCTACCAATAATTTTAGATAAAAATCTATACTTTGAAAAAAACGTTTCCAGTATAAAACAACCACAGCTAAAATAGCCCCGAGTTGGATAACGATTGTAAATAGTTTTGTAAAGTCTTCTGAAGCAATTTTCATAAAAGACGAGGCAATAATCATATGGCCAGTAGAAGACACCGGTAAATATTCTGTAATCCCTTCTATAATGGCTAAAATTATACTTTCAACGACATTCATTCTGATTTATTTGGGTTTAAAAGAATGGCATAAACCTGAATACCAAAGCCAATTAAAACGAGTGTTGGCGCTAAACGGATGCGTCTCCAGCTAAAGATGGACTCGTCAAACACATTAGGATCTTCACTGCCACCACCAGCCATAAGAATAAAGCCAAGTGCAATAAATGCCAAACCGATAAATAAGAATTTGTAATTTTTTTTCCCAAATATGAATTCGGGTTTATTAGTTTCTTTTCGTTTTTGTTCTCCCATGGCTTTTAAACTAAATAAGTGATTGCAAAGTAACAGTTTTATTTAAAACTACGGTGTTAAGCGTTTGTAAATATATTAAACTGTATGGTGTAATGCGATTTCTAAAGATTAGTAAAATAGTTTTCGAGATCTTCAAATGAATAAAACTTAGTTTTTATTTCACCATCGTTAGTTACAAGCAAATAGGTTGGAAATTCCCAAACATTCATGGCTTCAACGAGATCATTATCGCCTCCAAGCTCTCTAAAATTCTGCCAGTTATACTGGTTTGTATTCAAATAATGTAACCATTTATCAGATTCTGTATCAATGGAAACACCGATTAATTCAACATTATTAGCTTCAAACAAGTCGAGATGTTTGCCTATTTTCTTATGATCTTTTACACAGGGCGGACATTGTACAAACCAGAAATCTATAAGATAATCTCCCTGATGTGATAAATTTACTTGAGCCACATTTCCGTCTCTATCGTAAAATTTAAAATCGGAAAGTTTTATGTACTCCGTTTTAACTAAATCATCTAAGGTTCTATGAACACTAAGTGCGTGCGCTTTTAAATCATCTGGCTGTTCATCTAATAGTGCTTTAAGACGCATCAATCTCGATTTATAATTTTTGTTTCGCTCTATATAGTCATCACTGATATCAAAAGAAAATGGATGATTAAGATTTTTTTTAATGCTACTCAATAAAAATTCGTTTAGATCAAAATCGCTAGTCCCGCTTTTGTTTAAACTATCTAAACGCGCATAAAAAACAAGTGATTTATTATAAACTTTAGAACCTATTAAGGTATCTATTCTTAAAGTTTCGGCTTTTAATTCCGTCTTCATCTTTAAATATTCACCATCAAGAACTATTTTTTTGGTGTAGGCTGAACCATTCTTAAAAAGCACTACATTGTAGGCATCGTTGATAGGCGTATTGAACTTAAACTCGTAAGGCGGTCCTTTTTTCTCAACAATTTCTTCCGAATTATTAAAACTTACCATTTTAATACTATCGGGTTGTACTTCACCTTTTATTTCAATTAAAATACTATTTGGATTGGATTTGTCACGAGCATCACACGCCGTTAATAAGCTAAGAAAAATAAAACAGAAGAGATAACGAGGAAAGTTCATTTAGTGATTATTCTTAGTCTAGTAATACAACTGATCGGTTTTCAAATTTAAAAAACGCTGTGTTGCAATAAAAGTGCTAATCCACGTAATGACGATACTTAAAAGAAAAATACCTACAAACAGCACGACGATCATAAATGTATTTTTTAGTAATTCTAATTCAGGAAAGCTGAGGTCTAAATAATATAATACCACAGCCATTCCAGCCAAAGCAACCAAACCGCCAATAATGCCTAATTGTACGCTTTTCCAAACAAAAGGTCTACGGATAAAGGTTTTTGTAGCACCAACCATCTGCATGGTTTTTATAATAAAACGCTTAGAATACACCGCTAAACGAATGGAACTATTAATCAGCAACACCGCAATCAAGGTAAACAAACCACTGATGATTAATACCCAGAAGGTAATTTTTTTAACGTTATCGTTCATTAATTCTACCAGATCATTGTCGTATCTAATGTCCTCGACAAAAGTCTTAGTCGATAAACTTTCTGTGATTTCCGTTAATTTTTCAGTCGTAACAAAATCGGCTTTCAAATAGACATCAATTGAATTTTTCAACGGATTATAACCCACAAAATCCATAAAGTCTTCGCCAGTTTCAGCCTTCATAAGCTCTGCAGCCTCTTCCTTAGACACATAGAGTGCGTCTTTGGTGTAATCTGCCATTGCCAGACTCTTTTGTAGCTGCTTCACCTCAACCTCTTTTGCCGTATCATTAATATAAATGGTCATCACCACCTGCTCTTTAAAGTGATCGGCCATCTTTTTTGAGTTGATAACCAAAAGACCCAAACAACCCAAAAGAAATAAAACCAGAGCAATACTTATTACTACCGAAACGTAAGACGATATAAGTTTTCGCTTTTGGTACTTATCAAAAGATGATGCCATGGATTAATACTTATTAACGCTGTAAAAATATAAAAGAATTTGCTTATCTGTAACAATACAACGTTTAGTTTTTTATTGTGTTGTAATACGTTTAAATTTGTGTCTTAGATTTTGAAAATCAATAACAGAAATTATACCCTTCGGTCATTTCGAGCGTAGCCGAGAAACCTTTTTAACCTAAAGTTTTTTGAGCATCTCGACTACGCTCGATGTGACCGATTCAAATTTTGTTTAAAGCATATCATGAATTACAACTTCAACGACATAGAAAAAAAGTGGCAAGACTACTGGGCTAAAAACCAAACTTTTAAAGCCTATAATACCAGTGATAAACCAAAATATTACGTATTAGATATGTTTCCTTACCCAAGTGGTGCCGGTTTACACGTTGGTCATCCGCTCGGTTATATCGCCTCTGATATCTATGCACGCTACAAACGTCACAAGGGTTTTAATGTTTTGCATCCTCAAGGCTACGACAGTTTTGGTTTGCCAGCCGAGCAATATGCCATTCAAACTGGTCAGCATCCAGCTATAACTACAGAAACCAATATTAAAACCTATAGAAGACAGTTAGACCAAATCGGATTTTCATTCGATTGGAGTCGTGAAGTAAGAACCTCAAGTCCGGAATATTACAAATGGACCCAATGGATTTTTATTCAATTATTTGAATCTTGGTATGATGTTGAA
>CAYMDB010000230.1:0-5266 GCA_964388865.1 uncultured Flavobacteriaceae bacterium | reverse complement strand
ACCAAATTCTTCGGCGGCTTTACTATTTAAAGCTCCACCAACAACACCGAGGATACCGTTTTGTACATTTCCGTATTCCATAATATCATTGACAATCTTTCTTACAATATTGCTCGGCACCGCAAATGAGTAACCAATATAAGAACCGGTTTGCGATGAAATAGCGGTGTTAATTCCAACTAAATCTCCGTTAGTATTTACTAAAGCTCCTCCCGAATTTCCTGGGTTTACAGCTGCATCAGTTTGGATAAACGATTGCATATTTTGACCTGATAAGTCTCTGGCTTTAGCACTTATAATTCCGGCAGTGACCGTAGAATTTAAATTAAAAGGATTACCAACAGCTAAAACCCATTCCCCAATTTTCGCTTGGTCTGAATCTCCAAAAGCCATGAACGGTAAATCATCCTCAGCATCAATTTTTAACAAAGCAATATCTGTGGCTTCATCAGTACCAACCAATTCTGCCATGTACGTTTTGTTATTGTTTAAGGTGATGCTAATTTCATTGGCGTTTTTAATAACGTGATTATTGGTAACAATATAACCAGTAGGAGAAATGATAACACCACTACCAGTGCCCACTTGGGCTTGTTGCGATCTGCGACCAAAGAATAAATCTTGCATGGTCATTGGCACATTTACGATACTGGTATTTTTTACGTGTACTACAGCGTGTATGGTTTTGTCAGCCGCCTCCACAAAATTAGGAGTTAAGGCTGATGTCGTATTTAAGGCATTTACACTATTATTTGTTGGAACAAAAACCGGATAATCCGAGACCTGTTCTATGGCAATTTGCGCATCATTATCTTCAATAAAAAGTTTGTAACCTCCTAAAGTCAATAGACCACCTAATGCCGAAACAAAAACTAATGTCAAAATCTTTTTCATAATTTTTCAGTTTTAAGTTTTACTATATTCAAATTTGTTTTATTTTCTTCAACGATTAAAATTATTAATATATTGAATGAAATCTCTATTTTAACTACTATTTAACGTCAAATTTAACGACGCCTTAACACGGCATTTTACAGCCTTTTATTCTTATATTTGTCTCTAATTTTTAGCAATGACATTTTATAAATATCAAGGAACCGGGAACGATTTTATTATAGTCGATAATCGTATTCAAACAATTAACAAAAACGATACCAAACGAATAGCGGAACTTTGTGACCGACGTTTTGGCATAGGGGCCGATGGATTTATACTTCTCGAAAATGATATAAATGCCGATTTCAAAATGGTATACTACAATGCCGATGGCAATGAAAGCAGCATGTGTGGCAATGGAGGTAGATGCATTGTAGCTTTTGCGAATTACCTTGGCATTATTCAAAACACAGCAGAATTTACAGCTATTGATGGGCTGCATAAAGCAAAAATTGAAGAGGATAAGATATATCTTCAAATGCAAGATGTTTCTAAAGTTGACGTTTATGACAATCACTTATTTTTAAATACAGGCTCACCACATCATGTGCAATTAGTTTCAGAATTAAATGAATTTGATGTAAAAAATAAGGGTTCAAAAATCAGATATGGAGAGCCCTATAATCAAGCTGGGACTAATGTCAATTTTGTTGAACAAATAGAAACTGATAGTTTTCAGGTTAGAACTTACGAAAGAGGAGTAGAGGATGAAACCTTTTCTTGTGGTACCGGTGTTACCGCTGTGGCCTTGGCCATGCATAAAAGCGAAAAAACCGAAAGCAATGCGGTCTATTTAATAACTCCTGGCGGCCATCTAAAAGTAACTTTTGAATCCAACGCAAATGGCTACAGTAATATTTGGCTAATTGGGCCAGCTCAGCAGGTGTTTAAAGGGGACTTAAAATGGTAAGATTAAAAGGCAAATATATTTATTTAAGAGCCTTAGAACCTGAGGATTTAGAATTGGTATATCAAATTGAAAATGATACCTCACTCTGGGAATTAAGTCATACACAAACTCCCTATTCTAGATTTTTGATTAAGCAATACCTAGAAAATGCGCAACAAGATATACATGAAGCGAAACAATTACGCTTGGCAATTTGTAGCTACAGCAATCAAGCGATTGGTTTAATTGATGTGTTTGATTTCGATATTAAAAATAAACGCGCTGGTATTGGAATTCTCATTCAAAATGAAGATCATCGAGGAAAGGGTTTTGGTAAAGAAGCCTTAGAACTTTTAACGGATTTCTGTTTTAGTTCTTTGCATTTGCATCAGTTATACGCTAATATAGCTGAAGATAATTTATTAAGTTTAAACTTATTTGAAGCGAATGGCTTTAAAAAGATAGGTCTAAAAAAAGATTGGAGCTTTAACGGAAAACAATACACTAACGAATTTATTTTACAACGTATTAACGACTAACTATGTACATTAAAAAAATACTTTGGGCAGTTGCTATTATAGGTCTGGTTATCTTTAGTATTGTGGCCTATTATATCTATGGCGCCATGTTTAAGCCCAACACAAAATTTAATAATGACACCGCCTATATTTTCATTCCTACAAATGCGCATTACAGTGACGTGCGAGAGGAATTAAAGCCTTTGTTACAAGATATCGAAACCTTTGATGCTTTGGCGCGTCAAAAAAAATATATTTCAAATATTAAAGCAGGTCGTTTTGCAATTAAAAAAGGAATGACTAATAATGATATTATTAATTCAATTCGAAGTAAAAATTTACCTATCAAATTAGCTTTTAATAACCAAAATAGCTTAACAGATTTAGCTGGACGCATCGGTATACAGATAGAACCTGACAGCCTACCGCTGCTTAAAGCCATGACAGACCAATCCTTTTTAGCTGAAAACGGTTTTACAGAGTCTACTGCTTTAGGTATGTATTTGCCAAATACCTATGAATTTTTCTGGAACACATCAGCAATTGAATTTAGAAACAGAATGCTAAAAGAGTATAATCGATTTTGGACTGACGCTAAGATTGCACAGGCTAAAAAACTGAATTTAAGTCCGAATGAAGTCATAACCCTAGCCTCAATCGTACATGAAGAATCTAAACAAGCCGATGAGCAACCCAGAGTTGCCGGAGTTTATTTAAACAGACTGCGAATCGGTATGCCCTTACAAGCAGATCCTACGCTAAAGTTTGCGGCCTACCAAACGCCAGAATACAAAAACACTGTGATTAGACGTGTTTTAAATGTGCATAAAACCATAGATTCTCCTTATAACACTTATAAAAACACAGGTTTACCACCTGGTCTCATAGCGATGCCAGATTTAACGGCCATCAATGCTGTTCTTAATCCAGAAAAACACGATTATCTCTATTTCGCAGCTGATGCCAAGCGTATTGGTTATCACAAATTTGCAAAAACACTTAGACAGCACAATACTAATGCTCGTGAGTACCAAAGCTATTTATCCTCTCAAGGTATAAACAAATAAGATTTGAAGTGGCTTTTTTTTTATATGGCCGTTTGTTTTGGGATTTCACTTTTCTCACAATCGAAAATCAATTTATTTTTAGAGCCTAGTGACTCTTTAAATATTCCACGTCGGAATGCCGTAGTCATAAGTCAAACATCCCTAGGAACATTATCACTAATCGGTTTAAACCAATTGTGGTATGCAGATTATCCACGTTCAAGTTTTAAAACATTTAATGATAGCAAACATTGGCTTCAAATGGATAAGTGGGGTCATGCGTTTTCATCTTATCAATTGGGAAGCTTTGGTGCAAGTACTCTTAACTGGGCTGGAGTTTCAAAAAAAGATCAATTACTTTATGGTGCTACCTTAGGCCTTGGGTTCTTAACGGCAATCGAGATTATGGATGGTTTTTCTGAAGAATGGGGTTTTTCTTGGGCAGATATGGCAGCCAATGCCGCTGGTACAGGATTGTATATTGGACAAGAGTTACTTTGGAAAGACCAACGCATGCTCTTAAAATACTCGTTCCACAGAACCAATTTTGCACAACAACGTCCTGATGTGCTTGGTAATGGTTTTTTTGAAGAATTTGTGAAGGACTACAACGGGCAAACTTATTGGTTAAGTGTTAATATGAATGCCTTTTTAAAAACGGAAGGTATTCCCAATTGGTTAAACTTGGCTTTTGGATATGGGGCTGACGGAATGTTATCAGGTGATCCAAATGATTTGGATTATTTAAACCAAAACAGAACACGACAATATTACATGAGTTTGGATATAGATTTAAGCCGAATTCAAACAAATTCTAACTTCCTGAAAACTATTTTTGACGTTTTTAACCTGATTAAGATCCCTTTTCCGACCCTTCAAGTAGATGGCAGTGGTCGGATAAAATGGCACTATATCTACTTTTAAGTTAAAAAATTAACACTTAATCGGCTCAATTTCAGTAATTAGATAAATGTAGTATCTTTGCACGCTAATTATGTAAGGTCATTTTTTGGGGAAAATGGTTTACATTTAAAGTTAGCTGTTATGATTAAAAATAGCGTTAAGAATTTTATTTTACCCTTTTCAAGTTGTTTCCTTATTGCAATTGCATTGTACCCAGATTCAACTCTAAATCCAGATAGTTATTCTACACACGGATTAGATCTCGATTACAACATTTCTGAAGATTTAGCTATGGTATCTCAAGATCATAGTATTAAAGAAAATATGTTTACACCTCATTTAGGAAAATCCTTTGAAGGTTTTAAAGAAGCTTTAGCTTTTAAAGAATCAAGAGGAGATTACTTTACCGTGAATACTTTAGGATATTTGGGTAAATACCAATTTGGTACTGAAACCTTAAAAGTTATTGGTATTTATAACCCTAATCACTTTTTATACAATCCAGAATTACAAGAAAAAGCCTTTATTGCTAATGCTGAACGTAATAAATGGGTGCTTAGAAAGGATATTAAGCGTTTTGATGGCGAAATTATTGGTGGAGTGAAAGTAACAGAATCAGGTATTTTAGCCGCCGCTCATTTAGCAGGACCTGGAAGCGTAAAAAAGTTTTTGCGCAGTTATGGCGGTTATAACTTTGCGGATGCCTATGGTTCTTCAGTAAAATATTACATGAAAAAATTCTCGGGTTACGATACGTCTCACATCGCACCAAACAAGACAGCAAGGGTAACATTTTAATCTTTTTGGATTATAAAGATGGCTGGTCTTTTATGCAAATCTTCTTTGCAATTCTTCCAATCTAGAGCTGGCATCGTTTTAATAAATTCTGTTGGAAGGGTTAAATCACATGCTACACAAAGTCGAGTCGCAGGGTGAAGTGTATGCGACAAGTCTTCCAACATTTGCATATTTCT
>CAYMDB010000229.1:0-5291 GCA_964388865.1 uncultured Flavobacteriaceae bacterium | reverse complement strand
TTATTAGACACCAACCCAGGCGAGGTAAAAGCCAATGCCTACGATTTAGTTTTAAATGGCAACGAGATTGGTGGTGGTTCTATAAGAATACACGATAAAGCGACCCAAGCCATCATGCTGAAACACCTTGGATTTTCAGAGGAAGACGCAAGAGCGCAATTTGGCTTTTTAATGGACGCTTTTGAGTTTGGAGCACCACCACACGGTGGCATTGCCTTTGGATTGGACCGATTAGTTGCTATTTTAGGCGGACAAGAAACCATTAGAGATTTTATTGCTTTTCCTAAAAATAATTCGGGTCGCGATGTAATGATTGATGCTCCTGCCCCAATTGACGATCAGCAGCTCGATGAGTTAAGTTTAAAATTGAATTTAAAATCATAACATAAATTAATCCTGCATTGTGCAGGATTTTTTATTAGATTTAAACGATGCCAACAAAATCAAAACTATACAAACGGTTACTCATTTGGAGGTACAGGTACATCTCTGAAAAAAACTTTGTGTTTTTACTGAGTTTAGTCATTGGTTTAGTTTCTGGTTTAATTTCAGTTTTAATTAAAAACATCACCTTTGCTATTGAAGCTGTTTTTGAAAAAAGTATCATCCTTTCTGAAAATAGTATTTATTTTATTTTACCCATCATCGGGCTCTTTTTGGTGTACCTATTTGTTAAAATTATTAAGAAACCTGGCGGTCAAGCGATACCAACCATTTTATATTCACTTTCTAAACGCAATGGGATTATAGACAAAAAAAACATCTATTTTCCATTGATAACGGCTCCTTTAACGGTAGGCTTTGGTGGATCTGTAGGATTACTTAGCCCAGCGATACTCTCTGCTTCGGCCTTGAGTTCTAACTTGGGTCGCATGCTTCACATGGATAGAAAAACACGTAGCTTATTAATTGCCTGTGCCTCGGCAGGTGCTATTGCTTCGATTTTTAAATCCCCCATCGCCGCCATTATTTTTGCCATAGAAGTGTTTAGTTTAGATCTCACCTTTGCCTCGCTGTTACCACTTTTAATCGCCTCGGTATCTTCGGTTATTACTTCTTATTTTTTTCTTGGAGACAGTGTGCTTTTCAATTTTACAGTGACAGAAAAATTTGCTATTAGAGACACACTGTTTTATATTTTACTAGGTCTTGGTACCGGAATCGCTTCTATTTATTTTTCTAAAATATACTTCAAAATTACCTCTTTTTTCAACCGTTTTAAATCCCCAAGACACAAACTAATTATTGGCGGATTGGCTATTGGGACGATGTTATTTTTTATTCCACCACTTTATGGTGAAGGTTTCAGTTTTATCAACGATTTAATGCTTGGAAATGACATCAAAGCCCTGGGCAAAACGCCTTTTGACGCCCATTTAGATCAAATTTGGATTGTGATTGGTTTGCTTTTTGGTATTACGCTATTTAAAGCCGTTGCGATGACAACAACTCTGGCAGCTGGTGGTTCGGGGGGCATCATTATTCCTACTTTTGTTATGGGAGCTGCACTGGGCAATTGCATTGCTAAAATTATTAATAATTGCGGTTTAGGGTTTTCTGTTTCAGAACCTAACTTTACCTTAATAGGTATGGCCGGTCTCATAGCAGGGGTGTTGCATGCACCGCTCACTGCCATTTTTTTAATTGCCGAAATTACAGGAGGCTATGCCTTGTTTGTACCGCTAATGATAACCGCTTCTATGTCTTTTATAATAAGTAAAAACGGTTTAGACCATACTATTTTCACCAAAGAATTATTAGAAAAGGGAGCCCTTTTAACGCAAAATAAAGATAAAAATGTATTAACCTTAATGGAACTAGATTCTGTTATTGAGCGCGACTTTATTCAGCTTCGTCCAGAAATGACGCTAGGTGATATGCTCACAGAGGGAGTATCAAAATCGAGTAGAAACCTTTTTCCTGTTACGGATTCTCGATCTGTTTTAGTTGGAATTATTTTGCTCGATGATATCAGAACCGTCATGTTTGATCAGTCGCTTTATGAATCTACAACCGTTGAAACCTTTATGCACAATCCGCCCGATTATATTCGCTACGATAAAGATTCTATGGAGCAGGTGATGAAAAAATTTCAAGACTCTGGTGCGTGGAATTTACCTGTAATTAAGGGAAATACCTATTATGGCTTTGTTTCAAAATCTAAATTATTAACGGCTTACCGTCGCGAATTAATTAATTTTACCACTTAATATTCAGTGTTATGAAATACCTCAAGATCATCACTTTAATTGCATTTATAGCCTCAATGGCGAGTATTATTTCAGGGTTTATTTTCAGTGTAGCCTACACCGAAAAACTGATAGGGTTTGGTGTGGTTGGTTTATTTTTAATAGTTTTTCCTTTGTTTTCGTACTATAGATGGAAAGACAAAAGCCTTCAAGATTATATGCTTACCAAAGAAAATTTTGATAAAATGAGAGAAAATCAAAAAAAGAAAAACTTTTAACTGCAAAAAATTTAAATGATCAAAATAAAGGCAGAAGGCAATAAATACAAGGATTCCAGCAATTTTGCGAAAACTAAATTTAACTAATTAACAATCAAAACTTTAAAATAAAACAATTAATTAACATTGGGATTCATATAAATTATATCTTTGTATTTTAATTTTTATTTTATTTATAATGACTGGAACAGTTAAATTTTTTAATGATTCAAAAGGATTTGGATTCATTACCAACGAAGAAACAGGAAAAGACATCTTTGTACATGTATCAAACCTCAATGGCGTAGAATTACGCGAAGGGGACAACGTAGAATACACTGAAGAAGAAGGAAGAAAAGGATTGGTAGCTGCCAATGTGCAGGTACTGTAAGTATATATCTTGTAAGTTTCAACGCTCAACCTATGGTTGGGCGTTTTTTTTGCTCTAAAATGAACATTTAAGAGCGCTTTGGCATAAAAATTAAACCTAGGTAAAGGGAAAGCATTCTCTTATTTTTGATGCTGGGACACTCAAAATGGAATCAAAAATATCGTAAATAGGACATTTTTTGTAAGTTATAAATTTTATGATTTTAAATTGTTGAAAACAGGAAAAGACCAACACTCTAAGTTTGGCTTAGTGTAGACTTAATGTTGTAATACCTATTTCACCACAAAGGCACAAAGTGCACAGCGATTTGTCTTAGTGTTCTCTGTGACTCTGTGGTGAATAAAAAAATGTCTTCGGTGATTATAAATATCCATTCAGAATTCTTCTAATTCCATTTTTAAGTAATACATTTTGTTCTCGTTACTGGGACACCTAAAATGAAATCAAAAATATCTTAAATAATACATCTTTCGTTTGTTATGAATTTTATGATTTTAAATTGTTGAAAACAGGAAATTAGACCTAGGTAAAGCATTTTGACTTTCCGTTTTTTTCGGTTTTTGATTGTTTTTGCCGAACTACCTCTGGCAGACTTTATCCATAGGAAATCCATAGGGTATCCATAGGACATCCATAGGGTATCCATAGGGTATCTATAGAATATCCATAGCCAAATTTACGATGAGATTTGAAAAATGAAATGACTTTGCTAAACGCTAAAAGTTATGGCTAATTGGTATAGTGATTTAAGGCTATTTGAAGAGTACAGATGAATCTTGTTTAGGCAGCTTGACTATGTAAAACGGTTGCGTCATCATGGTGGTTGCTATTCCCCTTGGTGCCAAATATTTTATGTAAACAACAAGCGCTTCAGAATTTTGTATAATCTCCAATTCTATGTGATGACCGCCTGAGGATTTTACCTCGTCAAACACCGCAATAACGGTATATTCCGCAAAATCAATTTCAGTTTCAGCAAAACGTTCAGATACCTTATTTACAGCATCCATCTGCGCCATTAGAGTATTCCAGTCTTCTGAATTTGTAATCACAACATTTTCCTTTTCTAGGCCTTCCGCACCAGAACCGAAAAGGTTGCCTTTTGCAATTAGCGTAACATCTTCATTTTCCATTTGAACTCGGTTGCTATGTGGTTTACAATACAGTAAAATAAAAGCCACAAACAGTAGTGTCGTTTTTTGATTAAAAAATTGAACTATTAATTCAAATTGCGTTTTTCAATAAAGAAACGTTTCAATAAGGCCGCAGCTTCTGTGGCTAATACTCCACTAATCAGCTCTGTTTTGGGGTGAATTGTTGTGCCCATGGTTTTAAATCCTCTTTGATCATCTGAAGCTCCGTAAACAATTTTAGAGATCTGACTCCAATACAAAGCACCGGCGCACATTTGGCAAGGTTCAAGCGTTACATAAAGTGTACACTTATTTAAATATTTACCCCCCAAAAAGTTGGCAGCAGATGTTATGGCTTGCATTTCGGCATGTGCCGTAACATCGTTGAGTAATTCTGTAAGATTATGTGTTCTGGCAATAATGCGATCTTCAACAACAATTACAGCACCAACAGGAATTTCACCTTTCTCAAAAGCAGCTTCCGCTTCCTGAAGGGCTTTTTTCATAAAGTAAACATCATCAAAAGGTGTTGGCATCTGTAAATAAGTCTAACCGATTTTAATTTTTAATAATTTTTTGAACAAAACTTTGGGTTTCGCCCTGAATACTCAGAATGTATAAACCACTTTGAAGCGAACTGGTATCAATGCTTAAGCGATCATTGAGGACAGCTTTCTCTCTATAAACAACGCGTCCATTTAAATCTGTAAGCCTTATATCTAAATTACCTAGAGGTGTTGTTGTGGTAAGGTTTAGTGCGCTTTGAGTCGGATTAGGATAGACTTTAATTCCGCCATTTAAAGCTAACTCATTGACTCCTAAAGTTGAACAATTAGCTAAAGAAGGATGGGAACTTGGTGGTGGTGTAAAATCTTCTACTTGATCCGAACGGTTACTTGATAAGCCTTGCGTTGCATTTATTCCCATTCCGCGGGCAGCAAACACCTCCCATATCATACATTGGTCTGCGCCGCCTGTTAAAGCCATATCTGCTGCTAATAAAGCGTCTCTACCGTCAATAAATCCTGGAGAACAAGGTTGAAGCTTTAAACCGTCTATAACCAATTGCATCACTTTATTATTTCCCCCTGTCCCATTATACAGGTCAGAATCAAAACCGTATTTATCAATATAAGCCCAGGTTAAATCCCACAAGGCTGTGGCCCAGACAAAGCCTATACCGTGCGGCTGAGGAAGGGTATTTGAAGCTGCAAAGGTGAAATTATTAACCGATAGGTCTGTACTGTATCTCGCTGGTCTAATACCACCTCCCGTTGTGGGCTGGCTAATGGCAAAGGTCCCATAACCTCGTCCGGTCTCA
>CAYMDB010000228.1:0-5300 GCA_964388865.1 uncultured Flavobacteriaceae bacterium | reverse complement strand
TGCAAGGATCCTTGTCTAGCAGCGCCATCACCAAAGCAGCAGAGTGTTACCGCATCGCTACCGTGATATTTATCCCCGAAAGCAATACCTGCACCTAGAGGAATTTGGCCTCCAACAATACCATGTCCACCATAAAAACGGTGTTCTTTAGAAAAAATATGCATTGAGCCACCGAGACCTTGAGATGTTCCCGTAGCTTTTCCGTACAATTCTGCCATCACACGCTTAGGGTCTACGCCCATGCCTATAGGCTGAACGTGGTTACGGTAAGCGGTAATCATTTTGTCTTTTGTGAGGTCCATAGCGTGCAAAGCTCCGGCTAAAACTGCTTCTTGACCATTGTATAGGTGAAGGAATCCTCTAACTTTCTGTTGTATATAAACAGCGGCAAGTTTATCTTCAAACTTTCTCCAGAAAAACATGTCTTCGTACCACTTGAGGTAGACCTCTTTAGTTATTTTTTGCATTTTTTATTCAGTTCTTTAAAAACGAATAACAAAAATAACACTTTAGATAAGAATTAAGAAACTGTATATCGTAAAAAAATGAACTATTAGTGAATTAACTCTAAGATAAGGTTTACAATACCGATTTATCAAAAAGTAAGGGTAATAAATTTGCAATTGAATTAGATTTTAGAACATTTCCTAGAGCTCCCATGAAATAGATTTCTATGGGTTGCTCTTGTTTAATCTCATATTCTGCTATGGCTTGTCTGCAAGCTCCACAAGGCGGAATGGGTTTATCTGATACCTTATTTTGCGAGGAGGCTGAAATAGCCATCCGCAAAAGTTTTGCCTTCGGATACCTGGCGCCGGCATAGTATACTGCTGTGCGTTCTGCACATAAACCAGAAGGATACGATGCATTTTCTTGATTGCTCCCGCTAACAATCTCTCCATTATCTAAAAGCAATGCTGCACCAACATTAAATTTAGAATAAGGCGCATAAGCGTTATCACGCGCTTCTATTGCCTTGTGCATTAAATTTTGAACTTCTGTATCTAACGCATTAATATCGTTAAAAACCTGAAATGTAGTTGAGATTGTAATGTCTTTCATGCGTTAGGATTCTATTTTAGACAAAAAAACTATTGCTTTAAATTAAAACAATAGTTTTTAAAACTTATTAAAACGATATTCTAATATTCGTTATACTCTCCATCACCAAAATTAAAGGTTAATGAGAAGCGCAGGGTATTTTCTAATGGACTTTGTATTCTTGATGCCGAAAATAAATAGGACAAATCAATATTTATTGTGGTGTATTTAAAACCTGCTCCTAAAGCGAAAAACTTGCGAGCGCCTTTATCATCTGCTTCATTGAAATAACCTAATCTAAATGAGAAATTATCTTGATAGGTATACTCTGCACCCAACGCCCAAGTAAACTCTCTCATCTCCTCGCTAAACCCTCCTGGTGCATCCCCAAACGATTGAAACATTCCTTTGATAAAACTGACGTCTGGATCTTGACCTTCTATAATCACATTTTGTCCTGAAGCCGTAATTTGCTCGTCCGTTTGAAAATCTCCATCATCTGTATTAAATACTCCATCGTCATTTTGATCTGTAAAAACGATTCGTTCACCTAAAACTGGTGGTGTTGGCACCAGAAGCTTAGCAACTTCAGCGGTAACTGCCAATTTATTATACTGATCAAATATAAAGTCGAAACCACCACCTAATCTCAAGGTTGTAGGTTGAAAGTTATCTCTTCCGCCATCGTCATACTTAAATTTTGGACCTAAATTTTGAATCGCAAAGCCTCCTCTCCATCGGCCATTAAAATCATTATAAGCTTCTTCCTCACTTTGATAATAACCTGTAATATCAGCCCCAAAGGTGCTCGCTGGTTGAGCATTTGAGTTTTCTAATTGCTGTATTCTTAAATTTGATCGCATATATCGCATAGCAACAGCCATTGAAAACTGATCCGCTAGACGTAAGGTGTAGGCTACATCAAAGGCGAACTCATTAGGCTTTACTGGAATATATACAATTTCCTCACCTGGCGCCGGATTATCTTGTTGTGTTAAATCTATTTGTCCTAAACTAAAATACTTAAAACTAGCAGAGACGGCACTGAATTCATTCAATCTATTAAAGTAAGTTGCATAGCTTATTGAAATATCATTAACAAGCTTGCTTAAATACGGGGTATAACTTAGGCCAATTCCTGATTTAGCTTCAGAAAAAGCATACTTTGCAGGATTCCACTGTTGTGAAAAACCGTCTACGGAAGTAGCGACTCCCATATCACCTAAAGATGCAGCTCTTGCATCTGGTGCTATGAGTAAAAATGGCATCCCTGTAGTTATAGCTCTGCTGTCATTTTGGTTCGGGATAATCTGTACTGTATTTTGAGCAAAAATTATGCTACATGTCACAAAAGCGATAAGGGTAATTGCGTATTTCTTCATGTTAATTATTGAGTTATTAATGCCTACTCCATTGCATTAATTGATTGACAAATATAAATTATTATTAGAGTATGACAAGTTTTTGAATTTTTTCAACTTGTTTATTTAAACGGTTAGATTTCACTTTTAGTTTATAAACATACACACCTTTTCCAATTTTATCCCCAAAATCGTCTCTTCCATCCCAAATAATGTCTTTAGATAGGGAACTTACCGATTTACTTCCGCCTGTAGTCTGACCGTTTAAAGTTCTTACCAATTTACCTGAAACTGTAAATATTTGCACCGAGATATCTAAGGGCTCTACACTATTATGGTTAAACCAAAACTCGGTGTAACTAACAAATGGATTAGGATAATTTAAAACATTATTTATGACCAATTCTTCGTCTTTATCGAAAACCACAAACTGAATTTCGGCTATAGAAGAATTATTGTATACATCCCATGCCTTTAATCTTAAGGTATGTAATCCTGGCTCTAAATCTCTGAAGGGGTAACTAACTACACCGTTGGTGTAATCGTCTACATTGGCCTGGTAGTAATTATTAAGAACGATGGGGTTGGTTTCATCGCCATCTAAAACCGCTGTAATATCATGACCTATGCCACTAGCTGTATTTATACCATTATCATCTTGAAGTTTTGCCAACAAGGTAGGAGATTCGTTGGTTATGCCTCCTGAAACAAAGTTTTCGTCATTCATAAATAAATTGATAACCGGGCCGATATTGTCCTCTGGTGCATTTTCATTTATACCACCAATTTTGATATCCATATTAGAACCCGCCTCATTTGATAGCGGATTCGTAGTTTGAGCATAAAAACTTACCTTACCGTTGCCCACAGGGATACCAATATCCCTTGGCACTATAAAATCGAATTCAAACTGACCATTTTCTATTTTGGCCTGACCCTTAAACAAAACTTCTCCGAGAGTTGTAAAGTCTAAAATAATAAGGCCGTTAGCGTCTTCTACCCCATCATTAGCTAAGGTTTGTCGTTCATTCTGTTTATCAAAAACCGTTGCCGTTAAGGTTCCGTTGTAGCCAGACAGTAGATTACCATTAACATCTACAACTTCACCGGCTAGCTTGGCATAACTAAGCGCTTTTAGTGTGTCTATGGATTGGGAAATTGCGACATCGTTCACTTTGGTTAGGCGTACTTCGGGTTTTGCTATTGCCAACTGCATTGCTGGATCCCCAATAAAAAACGTCAATCGTTTTTGCGTAAGTCCGGCTATGGCATTGTCTGTTTTGGTGAGACGCAAAGCTTCTGCTATAGTTGGATAATCGTTAGAGCCAAAGGCAAATAAATAATTGTCTAAGACTTGATTGTATGATACCCCCACCGTCACAAAAATTTGACGTGTCGTTGTAATTAAACTAGCAGCGCCACCTGTCTTATTCCAAAACACAAATTCGCCAGCAGTATCTCTATTAGGATCATCAAACTTGGTGTACTCACAAGTGACGGTTACAAACAAATTATACTTGCAAATGTTATTTACAGACTGTGCATCAAACTTATCAAAAATGCGTTCTTTGGCTAAACCGTCTTCACCTCCATGCCCAAAATAATTAACTACTAAAGCACCGACTTCAATAGCGTCTTTAACCGCCTTATTTACTTTAGGATAGCGGTTACCAGCGGCAGAAGATTCTTGTTCAAAGGCATCTGAATGAATTTTAACCACATTTAAAAACGGTTTTTCTTCTTCAATATTAGACCCAATGCCATCTGTAGTTTCTTGCAGGACACGTTCCCACTCTTCATCAACATCATCAGAAATTAATAATATATTGTTTCGCCAACTACCATAAGCCTCAGGCTGATAATACGATGCTATTTTGTCTACCATATCTTTGGCGCGTTGCACATCTTCTGCTAAAATACGACCCACGGCAATATCCATTCGGTCACCATTATTCATTGAACCTTCATTAGCATCTAGCATGGCGTAAAAATCATCTGAAACAAATGAATTGGTTAAACTAAAGCTATTTATAGAATACCATGACGGTACTAGATTTGTATTATTACGAATTCTGTTTTTGTAATCATAAGAGCCATCACCAAACAAGCATAAATACTTTAAGCGTTTACTTGGCATACTAGCATTATCATAGACATATTTAACAAAATTTCTCAATGCTGCAATGTCTTGACTTCCCGTACTAAACTCGTTATACACCGTTTGAAGATCAACCACCTTTACATTCAGGTCATACTGTTCTCTATTAATTTGAGCTAAACGTTCGGCCTGAGACAAAAATTGATTTGGCGTAAGAATGATGTAATCAATATCTTGAAAGACTCCCTGAGCGTTATTAAAAATAGTTCCTTTTAAATTCTGATTGGCTAGCGTTGTTCTTGAGTCGGTTTTCGGTTGAAGCACATTTGAATTAGAAAACGCAATATACAAACGCTCTTCACCAGCCTGCGCCTTAAACGATATGCTATTCGCATTATTGAGGTTTACAGTGTTTAATACATTGAAACGATCTGTAATATCCCAAACTTCTCTCACCGTTGTGGCATTAGTTAAGGTATATTCTGCAATTCCTGGCAGGGTATTTACGGCACTATTTTTAAATACCAACTGATTAGACTCGTAAATTAAGTCTCTTGTGGCTTCAATATTAATATAATCTAAGTAGGCCCTTCCGGAAGGATTTCCGCTATTATTATAATTCAGTGTCACAGAAATGGCATCAGACGTACTATTAATGGTATTGTTGTACGTTGCACCAGAGCCTAAAACAGAACCTGCGGTTATGGCATTTAAATTTAAATTTGAAACGGAAGCCCCATTGACATTTATGGCCATACTTGTAGGTAACTCAGAAACAGCACCCACTGCTATGCTTATAT
>CAYMDB010000227.1:0-5309 GCA_964388865.1 uncultured Flavobacteriaceae bacterium | reverse complement strand
TCTTCGAGACCGTTTAAAACTAATTGCATGTCGCTAAAATAACAATTTGCTAAATACTTTAATAATATCTACTATAAATATTGTAAAGCGTATTTTTGTAGTGAATTTCAATCGGAACTTATGACTATTTCAAAACTTATAAATATCATTTGTATAATTGCAGGTGGCATTGTGGCCATTTATGCCCAAGCAGACGCACAGCAAAACACCTATCTACTTATTGGTGGCATCACTATTTTGATGTTTGTCATTTATATAACCTCTATAAACATCCCAAGTAAATCCGAAACACAAGAAGAAGAGACCTTTATAAAAACCGAAGATGAAAATTAAGCTAGGAGATACTGTCGAAACTATTGATGATGCCATTTCTGGTGTGGTAACTAAGATTTCTGAAAACACCATTACCATTGCAGATGAAAGTGGTTTTGAGTTTCAGTTTGAAGCTAGAGAATTGATGCTCTCAATAAATGAAAATACGATTGTAAATGCTATTTACGACACCGATTTAGATGCTGTAAAACGTGAAAAAGAATCTAAAAAAAGACGAAACACACCTACAGTAAAACCCAAAGAGCGAAATGCACCTCAATTTGAAGTCGATTTACACATTCATAATTTAACGGAGTCTGTAAAGGGCATGACTAATTTTGATATGCTTAACCTTCAACTCGATACGGCAAGGGGGCAATTAGAGTTTGCTATCCGTAAGCGTATTCCTAAAATTGTGTTTATTCATGGAGTGGGAGAAGGAGTGCTGAAGCAGGAATTAGAAACCTTATTTGGGCGCTACAACAACGTTAAATTTTATGATGCCGATTATAAAACGTACGGATTAGGCGCGACTGAAGTTCGTATTTTACAAAATGTTGAGCCTTAGCTTTATTATTCTGGACTTGTAGTTACATCTAAGGTTGAAATAAAGGTTCCAAAGTCCACCTGTGTTGACCTCAAAATTTCGAGTTCAACATTTTCAATACGAAACACAGTAGTAACAACTCTCCTAAACGTATTAGAGATACGACCAGGGTTTGGGAAGGGGTCAGTAGCCTCAGTAGATAAATAGCGCTTTACTACAAGTCCTTCCGAATTAATAATGGTATCATCAAACGGACCATTAATGCCATTGGCGTCCTCAAGTATCGTATCCACTCCGTCCCCGTCATCATCTTGATCTAAATAATCTGGTGTTCCGTCACCATCTGTATCTATTATGATGTAAGGTGGATCATTACCAGCTGAGACAATAATCTCATTCCTTGTTTTTACATTATCATTATCATCATCTTCGTCCAAATAATCAGGTATACCGTCTCCGTCGCTATCTTGCGGATTTGCCAAACCTCCCGGTCCATATTCATCAGCACTTGGTATGCCATCATTATCGTCATCTACAACGGTAGACGTGATGTAGACAGTGCCACTATCAGCTTCGTAATTTTCTCTTATAACTAAATCTGGATTACTCAAATCATCACACAATAGACCATCGGGGTTGATGTTATAAGTTCTATAATTAAATCTTACGGTGCTACCATTAATCCCTAAAGAGGTCTCTGTTGGATTGATAAAAAACCCCTCTGTGTCGGTATTTCGTGGAATAAGAAGCGTTAGAGACTCGTTAGGATCTTTACGTGTGTCGTATAGTAAGTAAGAAGCTACGTTATTATCGCAGCGTTTTAGTTGTTGATCAAAGTCAAGTTCAACTGTTAAAATATCACCATCATCGCAAGCCACAAATAAGGCACAAAAGAGTAAAACATATAGATGACGCATCATAGATTCAATTTTGAACAAAAATAAAGGATTTGTAAAATTATAACGCTTCATTATCTAAATAATTTTATTTACAATATTTTTGCAGCATGAACTCAGTATATTTAGACAACGCCGCCACAACAGCTTTACGAGCAGAAGTTGTAAATCGCATGACAAAAGTGCTCAATGAGACTTACGGAAACGCCTCTTCTACACATAGTTTTGGGCGCTCGGCAAAGTCGCTTTTAGAGCAATGCAGAAAAAATATTGCGTCCTATTTTAAGGTCTCAGCAGCGGAAATTATTTTCACCTCTGGAGGTACTGAAGCTGATAATTTGGCTTTGCGAAGTGTGGTGCGCGATCTAGGAGTCACAGAAATTATTACCTCGAAAATTGAACATCATGCTGTCTTACATACAGCGGAACAATTACAAAGCGAGTATGGTATTTCATTACAGTTTGTGGACTTGGACGACTGCGGTTTTGTAAACTACGAGCATTTAGAACAGCTTCTACAAGCCTCTAAAAAAGCGGTGGTGAGTTTAATGCATATTAATAATGAGGTGGGAAATGTTTTAGATCTTGCGCGCGTGGCAGCACTATGCAAAACTCACAAGGCGTTGTTTCATAGTGATTGTGTGCAATCTATAGGGCATTATGATATTGACTTAAAAGAAATACCTCTTGATTTCTTAGCGGCGAGTGCGCATAAGTTTCATGGACCTAAAGGTGTTGGGTTTTGTTTTGTACGAAAGGAATCCGGTTTAAAACCTTTAATTTTTGGAGGCGAGCAGGAGAGAGGCTATAGAGCGGGGACAGAATCTATTCACAATATTGTTGGAATGGATGAAGCCCTCCAAATAGCGTATAAAAATCTTGAAGCTGAAAAAGCTCGCGTCTTAGGTTTAAAAACCTATTTTATTGCGCAATTAAAAAATCACATCCCAAAGGTAAGTTTCAATGGTGGCTGCGAGCAATCTGAACAAAGTACCTTTACCTTAGTAAATGTTTGTTTACCATTAGCCCCTGAAAAAGCAGCAATGTTGCCATTTCAACTCGATTTAAAAGGCATTGCCTGTTCTCGAGGAAGCGCTTGCCAGAGTGGGAGTAGTCAGCAATCGCACGTACTGTCTGCAATATTGAATGCCGATAAGTTAAAGCAACCTTCAATACGTTTTTCGTTTAGTATTTTTAATACTAAAGAAGAACTCGATTATGTGGTAAGTGTTTTAAAAGCCTTCGTTAATTCGTAACGATAATCTTTTGAGATTTGATTTTGCTGTTGGTGTTAGACAAGACATTCACCACATAAACTCCATCACTTAAGTCTGAGGTGGAAAGCTCATAGCGATTGGAAATAGATTTATAATTCTGCAGAAGTAAACGCTTTCCTGTAATATCGTAAACCGCTATAGTTTGGAGCTCTAAATTTTTCGGATTGCTGACAACTAACAGGTTGCTGCTATTATTTTGTCTAATATTAAGCGTTTGTGCTTCTAAATCGGCAAGAGATAAGGCACTTTCAGTCGTAAATACGATTTCGAATCGTTCTGTGTAGTGGCCAGGGGCGATGTTTAGTTCGTAATTCTGGTTTCGAAGATTGACATAAGTATCATTTTCTAAATCGTGAATATAAATACCCTGAGTGTCTTCAAAATTTTGAATATCAAAAATTCTAAATCTCAGGGGTTGTTGTTGTTCTATGTCTACGACTAAAGGAATTATTAGGTCTTCGGTAAAAGGATAGGCTTGAGCAGAATACGCTTTATCGTCTGAGGTGAAATAAGTATCGGAAGGATAATTAGAAGATCGACTTAATTCTAAGCCATAATCAAATCCACTTGTAGCACTATCATTAAAGTTTAAAATAACTTGTCTTGTATATTGACTTTGATTAACTGTGAAATCTACATTAATTCTAAAACGTTTATAATCTAATGGAACAGCTACTAATCCATTATCTAGATATTGTATTATTAATGCATTTGGTGTGGTTGAGGGCTCATTTGTATTAGGTGTGGTTGTGGATTGATCAATAGATCTAAAGAAAAAACTTTCCGACCCTTCTTTTTCATATGTTCGATATGAATTCTTTGTAATTACTGTTCCTGTTGTTCCTTCTCGTCCCTTGACCATAAAACCTTGTCCTATCGGAATATATCTTTTCGCTGTTTTTGTTCCAGATTCACCAAGGCCAGGTAATGGGAATTCGCCATCTTCTTCGTCAAATGTGAAAAAAGTAGCCGCCGCCAAAGTTGGTAAAGTTCCGTTTTCATTTATTGTAAACTCATGATAGCCACCAACGTAATCTTGAAGGATATGGGTTCTTCTTTCAGGAGTACTAGTATCCTGATCCCAATAATAAATTGTACCATTAATTGCGGCTAAATTAGTAGGATCCCACAAGAATTCTCTGATATCCATTGCACTAGGATAAGGATTACCAATTAAGGTAAATTGATTTTCAGCTACCGGATTAGAAATATCTCCATTATTCGGTTTACCTCGAAAATCATATCTAGTATCACCAAAGTTGGGTGATTCACCAGTTCCTTTCATGGTAAAACCAAGCCCGGGATTAATATCTCCATTTTCAAAATCAACAGGAATCCATTGGCTGTATTGGTTAGAAGAAATAAAAGTCCATAACCAACGTGTGGCAATTTGCATGGGACTAGCGGTTCCATCATAGCTAGTGGTTGGAGAACTTGCGTCACTATCAATTAAGTTTAAAGGTTCGTGTAATTGATTGACGCGAAAAGCATTGTTTGTATAAGTATCAGATAGGAAGCCTCCTACTGGTGAACACCAATAATTATATTCCCATTGATTAGTAGTACCCTCCTGATAAACACTCAGCTCCCCAACTCCAGAATTGCCAGTAGTTCCAGTACCTTGAATAAGTTGAGCTTCTTCGCGTAAATAAATTTTGCTTTCGGGTTGCTTTAGATTGACGTTGTCATTAACAAAAAGGACTTGATCTTTTACAAAAACAAAGGCATTATTGTCAACATTAAGTTGTGCTGTAGCGACACTAAAACAAAGGATTAGACCTATACTGAGGGAATATTTCATATCTAAAAAATTAATACAATAGTGTGGTTGGATGCGCTAGAGTAAAAAGAGTAATTTCAAAGCTAGTGAATTTATAACGTTTTCGTGATTCGATAATCGTTAATATTGGCAGTTACACTAATAAAAAGGCCTAATTGAAGAAATTATAAAGGATTAATTAGAATCGAGCCGATAATCTCACATTAAAAACACGTGGCGTCAGGTAATTAGGAATGGCAAATTGACGCTTGGTATACACATCTCTTACCCAAGTATTGGTAATCGAATTTTGATTGTCGAACATATTGTATATTTCGAAACCTATAGAGAGTTCTTTAAATGGTTTTTTCCATTGGGCACTATATACCTTTTCCTGATTTACAATTTCATATGAAATACCAAGATCGGCTCTTCTGTAATCTCGCAAGTGTAATTGAAAATCATAAGGATCGGCATAACTCGGCGATCCGCCAGGAACTCCCGTATTGTAAACTAAA
>CAYMDB010000226.1:0-5316 GCA_964388865.1 uncultured Flavobacteriaceae bacterium | reverse complement strand
TATCTAAAATTTATGCCTGAAATACTTAATCCCACAACTTTTTTGCTTGACCCCTTATTTAACCTGTTTACTGTAAATTCAAAATATAGAAAAATACAAGCCGCACTTATAACAAGGAATGCAATGGATTTTAGGAGGTTCTTCATCTATTAAAATTGAAAGTAAATAAATTGCGTAGGTTCTATAGGATAGAAGCCCCAAAAAATTATAATCAGAATAAGAGATATTAAGGTAATCCAACGTGGAATTGTATTTTCTTTAAATACTATTTGCGTTAAACTGCGTTTTCGCTCAATGACTTGAATTATGAGTAGAAATATTATTAGATAAAAAGAAAGACTTAAGTCAAAATCACTTAATCCCGTATCTGCAAGTTCAAACGAGGTAATGCTGAACATATGCTGTAAGATATAGACCGCATCATCAAAGGTATTTGCACGAAAAAAGACCCATGCTATACACACAAACCCGAACGTAAGCATTGTGTAAAACAACTTATAGCCATAGGAAGTGATTTCAACATGAAATTTAAAATTAATCAGTTGTTTGAGTGGTTTTAATAATTGTTCAAAAATTAAACCAAATCCATGAAGTGCTCCCCAGATTATAAAATTCCAACTAGCGCCATGCCACAAGCCACTCACCGTGAAAACTATAAATATATTCCTCAAACGTTTTAAATAAGAGACTCTATTTCTGCCGAGTGGAATATATAAATAATCACGAAACCATTGACTCAAGGAAATGTGCCATTTTCTCCAGAATTCTGTGACGCTTTTTGCAAAGTAAGGTTGTCTAAAATTTTGCATTAAATTAATACCCATAATTCTCGCTGATCCTATTGCAATGTCTGAATAGGCGGAAAAATCACAATAAATTTGAAATGTAAAAAACAGGGTAGCCACGAGTAATGGGAATCCTTGGTGGTTGGTTGGGTCGTCATAAATTGTATTCACCAGTACCGCCAATCGGTCTGCTATAACTACCTTTTTAAATAAACCTCGGAGAATTAGAAAACCTCCATGCCACAAATTATCAAAATTAAAATTATGTTTGGTTTTAAATTGATGGAGTAAGTGCGATGAGCGTTCTATGGGTCCAGCCACAAGCTGTGGAAAAAAAGATACAAAAAGTGCATATCTACCGAAGTGGTATTCAGTTTTGGTATCACCTCTGTACACATCCATTGTGTAACTTAGGGCTTGGAACGTATAGAATGAAATCCCAACGGGTAGAAGTATTTCTACAAAAGAAAAGCCCGAACTGACATCATATTTTTCAGTAATTATATTGATATTTTCTATGAAAAAATTAAAATACTTAAAGTAGGTAAGGATGAGTAAATTAAAACTAAAAGAAATGGCAACACACCAATTTTTGTAGAGGACTTTTTTATGTATGGTCGGTGACTGGTTTATTTTATCAATGGCAACACCACTCAAATAGGTTATTACTGTTGAGGTGAATATGAGTATGGCGTATTTTGGGTTCCAACACATATAAAAATAATAACTGCTTAATAAAAGCCATAACCACCTAATTTTATTAGGTAGCATAAAGTAAATTGTAGTAACTAAAGGAAGAAATAAGAGAAAATGAAGCGAATTAAATAGCATAATTTTTCAATTCTGGAATCATAAGAGGCGCAAAAATAATTGAGCGAGTGCCAAATTACGATTCCGCATTAAAAAACACCTTATAAAAATGCATTTTTTTGTCTTCATCGTAGCCGCGTTCTAAATATTCAGCAGAGGCATCTGGCGCATCTACATCAAGTTTTATTTGTATGTTGGTGTCTAATTTTATTTCGGTTTTAATTTTTTGTTTTTGTTTTTTCAGCGCGATTTCTGAGACATCAAACTGATTTCTAATGAGTACTTTATGATCTGTTTCGTACATTTTTTTGTAGTCCTCAAAAAGTTGAATATGGTCTTCCTCATCAAAAACTTCTTCTTTAAAAGTTTCGATATTTACAATTTCGTTTTCCTTAAAAAAATCAACGGTTTTTGCTAAAAAATTACTCTTCTCTTGTCCGCCAAAATTAGGCTGTAAAACTTCTTTCGAAAACTCTCGGCAGAGCTCAATGCAGTTTTTTGTATGTTGGTTGCTATCGTCTGGATATTTGATGTTAAGGAAACTTTTAATCCAATATTGCGTATCGTAAGTGTTATTGTCTACGCTCAACACAATTTTACCCTCCATGTCAGACGTATTAAGAATTAAACAACCTTTATCCACTTTTTTAGCTTGAATACCTTTTTGTACTAAAATATCATAGCTGTTTTGTTCTAAATAGGTTTGGAAAAACTCCGTTTTATTTTCAATTTTGAAGATGCCGATTGCATCTGTAAAATAGTCCTCGTATTGGATGTTTTCAAAATGACAAATAAGGACATCGCCTATTTTAATTTGTGCCGAATTACTTTGTTCAAACAGATGGGTAACGATGTGTTTTGAGATCTCTATAAAATTGCCCTCTACAGCAAAGAGTTGATCACTGTAAGTATTGATCTCATTAAGACCAACATCACTGTGATGATGAAAGCGGTAACTTTCGGCAACACTTACAAAGGGTTTTAAAAGATAGGGCAACATGAGATTATAGGTGGCTTCGTCAAAATCTACTGTGGCATCTGAAAAGGCATTTTTTGTGCCGTTAAATTTGTTGCCTACTTTATGAATTATGCAGCTTTTAATGGTTGCTTTTTGGCGTTTGATCATCTGTTTTAAAAGGGCTTAATTTTGAACTTACAATACTACGAAACCCTACCCTTAAAACTTAGAAAACGCCAAAATAAATTTGGCGTTTTCAGACTCAGGGACTTGAGATTTGGTTAGCGATATCTTGTAGTTATTGCGAGGTGTTTTATTTTTTTCGATTCAATAAGACTATCGACTTATACATATGTAACACCTGCGAAATTAAGTCATAAATAGCTGACTTATAATAGTCTAAAATTAGTAATAACTAGCGACATTTAAAAATAAAATATCTAATTAGGCCGTAATTAGTGCAATTTATAAACCACAATATGTTTAGCGTCACTTTGTGTTATGAGTTCTAAACCAGGTTCCTGATCTAAATGTTGCAGTTCTGCCGCACTCGTTCCAAATACAGGAAAGTTAGGAATCGGTTGGGCTTGGCTATCGAAGAGATACACTTTTTTGGCCTGTAAGTCGGTAGTAGTGATATAGATTTTATCATCTAAATAAAACACTTTTGGTGCGGTGTATTCGCCGTAATCTAAATCAACGGTTCGCGACTTTATTTGAAGTTTATTTTCGGTCAGTGTTACTAAGGTTTTACTCGTGGCTTCAATGCGATGTTTTTCCATTAAGTCAAGGTTGGTGGTACTGAGTTTTCCTTGCGTATCAACTTGTACTAACTGGCCTAAAGTGTTGGTCGTAGTAAATTTTTTTTGATACAAATACAGCGTGTTATCTGAAAATTGAATCTTATCCTTCACGTTAATTCTAACAGATCCTTGACGATTTAATATCATCAACTTTTCACCTGCCGCAAAGACGATATAATCCTTACTCCCGATTCTAAAATGTTTGGGTTGGCTTAGAATGGTTCCTCCTGTACTGTTGTAATCAAAACCGCTAACCGAAGTTCCTCTGGCATCATACATCAGTAGATTTTTACCTTGTGTCACCAACAATCTGTAGTTTTTTCTTTTGTCGTAATCAAACACCGAAAGCGGTGCAGTAATATCATCGTTAAATTTTAGAGGAAACGGTGCCACGTCATTACCGTTTCGATCTATGACGTAGAGCCGGTTTTTGGTGGCGAAGGCCAATTGCAATCGCCCATTCTTATACATGTCTATTTGCTCAATGTTACCAAGAATTTTCCCTTGAAGTTGTTTTTTCCAAAGAATTTTTCCTGAGTTAGAAATGAGGTGAAGCGAATTACCAATATCTTGCACAGCAATATCGTGAGCCTTAGTTATATGGTTTTGAAGTGTTTGTGGCTCTTTGAGTATTTCAGCATCAAGTGCAGTTACAAAAGCTTCGGTGACGGTATTGGAGGCGGCTCGTTTTTTAAATTTTTGAATAATACCGTTCACATGAGCATAATTGTTCTCATAAACATATTGTACAGCATTTGCATTATAACCCCTAAAGTTTTGGTCTAGGACATCGGCTAAACCTTCAGCATTTTTAAAAATAAATAAGGAGGAAGCACCACTGAGGTGTTGGTCAATATTTGTGAAGGCATCAGAACTAGCGAGTGTATTCGTATTTAGCGCATCAGTAAGAATGGCTTTTATGGTTTCAATTGAATCTGAAAAGATTATAAAATTTTCAAAAGAAGAAAAGTATTTAGCATTGTCGTAGCTTAAGAAGGGTTTTAAGCGTGATTTAAAAAAGGTGGTATCAGCAAATTCGAAAATATCAATGTCTCTAAAGGTTTCAGCTGCTAACTTATCGTCAATAGATTCTAAAACAATACTGGGATCAAGGGTATGTAAGAGTAAAGCATTATCAATTAGCCCAATTTCATTTGTAAAGTTTAAGAAGGTTTGGCTGCTATCAACATTTATTTCGTTTAATAAGTTCAGGTTTTTATTGAATATGGAAAAATCGTCAAAAGCGATGCTGAGTAGAGATGAGGTGTTGTAAGGAGCAATTTGGGGTGCATTTGTTTTTTGAGGTATGGTATTTTTAAAGGCATCTATAGCAACAGATATTGAATCTTGTGACGTCAGTATGCCATTATATTGAAGACTCTGATCTGTAAAGCTTAAATCTAGTACGGAATAATTAGTGCTTGTATTAATTGTTTTAGTTGGTGTGAAAAGCAATTTTGAATAGTGACCTGCGTTTGGTTTAAAAATTAGAGAGGCCACAGATTTTTGGTCTGTAGTTTCAATTAAATTACTCAGTGTTTTGTTTTCATTCTTCGCATCTAAGCTCTTAAGGAGTTCTAAACTATTAGATCCAGCAAATATGGTTCCTATGGTTTTGTGATATAATATGGTACTGTCGATTTGCGTTTTTTGAATATCAAAATCCGCCAAAGTTTCTGAGATGTGATTTGGAATGGAGTCTACGACAAATAAAGTCGAGTCACTTTTTGAAAGAATTAAATAATCTGAGGTATTAGTGTTCGTTTTTATAAAGCTGATAAAAACCTGTTTGCGTGTATTAAAATGACTTAAAAATTTTGAAGCGCTTTTGAGTTCTTCTGGGTAAAGGCTCGAGAGAATATCGTGATTTTCGATACTCACAATAAAGTCACTGAGTTCATTCACCTTAAAAACAGTGGAAGCGTCTTTGGGTATAAATTGATAGGAGAGTTTTGATTTG
>CAYMDB010000225.1:0-5335 GCA_964388865.1 uncultured Flavobacteriaceae bacterium | reverse complement strand
AGTACTGGTATCAATCTGTTTTACGTAATCGCTGAGGTTACTCAAGTCCTCACAAACAAAAGAAAAATTAGACTTTTCTAATTTCACTCCTTTTATTCGTGCAATGCGCTCTAAAGCTTTCATATTGGTAATATCGCATCCCAAACCATAAACTGTATCGGTTGGATAAATGACCAAGCCACCATTTTTTAAAATTTTAACAACTTTCAGAATCGCTTTGGGATTCGGATTTTCTGGATATATTTTGATAAACTCTGCCATGAGCTAAAGATAATAATAAATGTAAATTAATTTTTTATCAATTTCAAAAATGTTAAAAGCTTAAAGTTACTTTAATATTGACAACCAAGTCGGGAGACTTCGGAGAGCGGCTTCATAAAAAACGCTTGTTCTGCGAATGTCTCCCGACTTCTCAGTAAAGACATCCTGAAAGCTCGAATTATGCTACTCTGCGAATGTCTCCGACTTCGCAGGTAAAACTTTTCGATTATAAATTTTGCTAATAATTACCCCGAAGTTGGGAGAGTTCGGGGAGCGGATTATAAGATAAGGTGTTGGCATTAGTTCTTATTCTATTATAAAAAATTTACATTTCAATATAATTTTGTTTCGTTTATTTCGTTTATATTTGGTGATAACTTATATTAAACAAATTCAATATGGAATATTTTAATGACGTAAAAAAACCTTCCAAGAAGGAGCAGATTGTAGCGATGAAATCGTATAATGCACTTGTGGCTACTCTGGAAGATTTGCATTCTGAGAATCCTGAAATTGAAATTGAAGAAACTGCTGAAAAAATAAAAATACCTTTAAAAGCACTGAAACTTTTAGCTAAAATATTGAAAGCTACAAGTCAAGGCCAAACAATTTCTTTAGTTCTAGTTGCTACTGAAATGACTACCCAATCAGCAGCAGAATTATTAGGTTGTTCAAGACCTCATTTTGTAAAATTAATTGAAGAAGGCAATATACCATTTACTTTAGTTGGAAGACATCGCAGAGTTAAATTTGAAGATGTTATGAATTATAAAAAGAAAATGAAATTGAAGCAGGAAAAACTCCTAATTAAAATGATGAAGTCTGACGAAGATTTAGGCTTATATGATTCATAGTGTTCGTTTTACATGTGTTCTTGACACTAATGTTATTTATCCAATTGAAATTAGAGATTTACTTTTTTGGTTTGCTCACTATGACTTATTTACGCCAAAATGGAGTAGTCATATTTTTAGTGAATGGGAAGATGTGATGAAAAAAAAAAAGGTATAACCAAAGAGGAAATTAAAAAGAGGTCAGACATTGCAAATTTAGCGTTTCCTGATGCGTTAGTTGTGAATTATGAACCATTAATTTCAGGACTCACATTACCTGATGAGAAAGATTGTCATGTCCTTGCTGCAGCAATTAAAACTAATGCAAATGATATAGTTACAAATAATTTGAAAGATTTTCCTAAAGATTATTTAGCTACTTTCCGGTTGGTGGCAAAATCAGCAGATGATTTTATTGCTGATATTATTGATTTAAATCATGAAAAAGCTTTGGAGGCTTTCCGAAAATTAGTTTTAAATCGAAGAAATCCAGATTTAGATGTATATGAAGTTTTAGATAATTTTAGAAAAAACGGTTTGATTAATTCTGCTAATTATCTGCACTCTCTTATTTAGTCAATGCTATGCCCACATGAAATAACGACAATAGTATATTTATTAAGATTTTTGAAAGTTTGTTAGGACACATTTTTGTTTTTGCGATCCTCATGTTGGTTTTATTCTAATTTTTTGATCTACGAAAACATTTTAAAGAAACAATTGCTCTAGGAATGTCTCCCGACTTCGCAGGTGCAACTTTCCGATTATAAATTTTGTAATATTAACCAAGTCGAGAGACTTGGCTCCGAAGTCGAGAGACTTGGGAGAGCGGAGACTTCGGAGAGCGGATCACTGGTACTATCAACTCCAATAAAGAATACGACGGCGAGGGCCACATTAACTCAGTTTGCATGGTGAAATAATCCTAGCTTATAACTTCCAGCTTCGCAAAGCGCAATAACAACTTTTTAGTATCACCATTCTGAAATTTTATTTCAGCCTTAGCATCACCACCTGCTCCTTCGATTTTTACCACTTCACCTCTACCAAAACGCTGGTGATTTACAATATTCCCAACGGTTAATTTGTTGTCAAACAAGTTTGAAGCGCTACTCACTTTTTCAACAGGCTTTAATTTTTTCGGGGTACTGATTTGAAATTTTTCAGCTGGTGCGCTCTTGGTTTTCTTTTCAATTTTAGGCGATTTTGGTTTCGCAAATCGGACCCGACTAGGTTCAATATCTCCAAAAATGGATTCATCGAGCATCGGGTTAAAACGTTGCTCTTTTAATGGAGTCACAATATCTACAAACTCATCATCAATTTCTTCTATAAATCGGCTGGGTTCTGCATCGATCAGTTTTCCCCAACGGTAGCGCGACAAGGTATAGGTTAAATAGGCCTGTTTTTCGGCTCTTGTTAAGGCGACATAAAATAAACGTCGTTCTTCTTCCAGCTCGCTTCGGGTATTCATGCTCATGGCACTCGGAAATAAATCTTCCTCCATACCCACTATAAATACATGACCGAATTCTAAGCCCTTCGCCAAGTGAATGGTCATTAAGGCCACATGGTCCGGATCACCTTTATCCGCGTCTAAATCTGTGGCTAAAGCAACATCCTCTAAAAATTCAGCTAGGGAATCGCCAGCATCAGCCAATTCCATCTGTCCTTCAACAAAATCCTTGATACCGTTTAACAATTCCTGAACGTTATCCATTTTAATCACACCCTCTGGCGTGCCGTCTTTATTCAACTCTTTGATTAAGCCACTTGTTTTAGTGACGTGTTCGGCTAAATCAAATGCATTTGCGGTCTGATTCATCACCTGGTAACTTTCAATCAAAGACACAAAATCTCTGAGTTTATTTTTAGTTCCGTTGTTGATGTTAATATTTACGGAATCGATGCTTTGTAAAAGTTCAAAAATAGTTTTACCATATTGGTTGGCAGCCACCACGAGTCGATCTATAGTGGTTTGTCCGATGCCACGAGCCGGATAATTAATCACACGTTTTAAAGCCTCTTCATCAGCCGGATTCAAAATTAAGCGTAAATAAGCCGTTATGTCTTTAATTTCTTTGCGCTGGTAGAAGGATAAACCTCCGTAAATGCGGTAAGGAATATCGCGCTTTCTTAGTGCATCTTCAATGGCTCTCGATTGAGCGTTGGTTCTATAAAGCACCGCAAAATCGTTATGCCTTAGCTGCTGATTCATTTTAGTTTCCCAAATGGTACTTGCTACATAACGCCCTTCATCACCATCGGTTAATGAACGGTGCACTTTTACTTTTTCACCAATGTCGTTGGCCGTCCAAACCACCTTATCGAGTTTGGTTTTATTGTGTTCAATCACCGAATTTGCTGCACCGACTATGTTTTTCGTCGAGCGATAATTCTGCTCTAAACGAAACATTTTAACTCCGTCGTAATCCTTCTGAAAGTTTAAAATATTATTAATATTCGCTCCGCGAAAGGCATAAATACTTTGAGCATCATCACCAACCACACAGATATTCTGAAACCGATCTGCCAAAGCTCTTACAATTAAATATTGCGAGTGATTGGTATCTTGATACTCATCAACCAATATATATCGAAATCTATTTTGATACTGCGCCAAAACATTAGGAAATCGCGTTAACAACTCATTGGTTCTCAACAACAAATCATCAAAATCCATAGCACCAGCCTTAAAACAGCGATCTACATATTCCTTGTAAATTTCACCCATTTTTGGACGTCTTGCCATGGCATCAGCTTCCATGAGCTCAGGATTTCTGAAATAGGCTTTAACAGTGATCAAACTATTTTTGTAAGATGAGATACGACTGTAAACTTGCTTGGTTTTGTAAATATCTTTATCGAGTCCCATTTCTTTAATAATGGAACCTAGCAATTTTTGAGAATCTTGGGTATCGTAGATGGTGAAGTTACTCGGAAAGCCTAAATGATGACCTTCAAAACGTAAAATCTTAGCAAATACGGAGTGAAAGGTACCCATCCACAAATTCCGAGCTTCACCGTCGCCAACAATATCGGCAATTCTGCCTTTCATTTCCTTAGCGGCTTTATTGGTAAAGGTTAAGGCCAAAATATTAAAGGCATCAACACCTTTGCTCATTAAATAAGCAATACGATAGGTAAGCACACGCGTTTTACCCGAACCTGCGCCAGCAATGATAATCATTGGGCCATCCTTCTGCAGCGTGGGTTCTAGTTGTGCTTCGTTTAATTGACTGAGATACTTTTCCAAATGTTCAATTTTTCAATGTGTGAAATTAAGTATTGTTACAGTTTTTACCATAAATAAGCACTATTAATTATAAACAAAGTATTAAGAGTTTTGTTTTATCATTTTTCAATATCTTAGTGAAAATTTAAAATTTATGAAATCATTTTTCGCTTTCTTTTTGTGTGTCTCGGCATTTTCATTTGCTCAAAATTCCATTGAACAGGACATTCTCAATATTGAAGACCAGTTAATTGAATGGAGACATTACTTTCATCAAAATCCGGAGCTTTCAAATCGTGAATTTAAAACGGCTGAAACCATAGCGGCACATTTAAAATCCCTTGGTTTGGAAGTAGAAACAGGAATCGCCAAAACAGGTGTTGTTGGCATTTTAAAAGGAAATGAACCCGGAAAAGTTGTGGCCTTGAGAGCCGATATTGATGGGCTTCCTGTAACTGAACGAAACGATTTAACTTTTAAATCTGAAGTAACAAGCACTTTTTTAAATACCGAAACTGGTGTGATGCATGCTTGCGGTCACGACACGCATATTTCAATATTAATGGCTACCGCAGAAGTTTTAGCTAAGCATAAAGACAAAATTAAAGGAACGGTTAAATTTATATTTCAACCTGCCGAAGAAGGTCCGCCACCAGGTGAAGAGGGTGGCGCGAAACTGATGATTAAAGAAGGTGTTTTAGAAAATCCCAAGGTAGATGCTATTTTTGGTTTGCATATTAATTCTGCCACTCCGGTGGGAACCGTCACCTATAAAGAAGAAGGCATTATGGCTGCGGTTGAGCGTTTTGTAATCACTGTAAAAGGAAAACAAACCCATGGCTCACAACCCTGGTCTGGTGTAGATCCGATTTTAATTTCAGCTAAAATTATTGATGGTTTACAAACCATTATTAGTCGTGAAGCACGATTAATAGATGAACCTGCTGTAATTACCGTAGGAAAAATTACTAGTGGAGTCCGATTTTACATCATTCCAGAAACCGCA
>CAYMDB010000224.1:0-5364 GCA_964388865.1 uncultured Flavobacteriaceae bacterium | reverse complement strand
TTCAGCAGTTTTCTTCATTTTTTGAAGAATCATAGCTGATAATTCTTGTGGAGTGTATAAACGCCCATCTATATCTACTCTTGGAGTATCATTATCGCCTTTTACCACTTTATAAGGCACGCGTTCTGCTTCTTTTTTAGACTCAGAGTACTTATTACCCATAAAACGTTTAATAGAATAAACGGTTTTAGATGGATTAGTAACTGCTTGTCTCTTTGCTGGATCACCAACTTTAATTTCACCACCTTCTACAAAAGCGATGACTGAAGGAGTGGTTCTCTTACCTTCAGCGTTCGGGATTACAACGGGCTCGTTACCTTCCATTACAGAAACGCACGAGTTGGTTGTTCCTAAATCAATTCCAATAATCTTACTCATAATATGTATTTGTTAATAGTTCTCCGCTTTCGCGAAACTTATAATGTTATTAATTTTTTATTCACTCAATTAAAGTCAAGGATTGTGCCATGACAAAATATATGACATCATGTCACTTTAAAAAATTGTTATGCAATTACATGGCTCCAAAACATTTGGGAAACCTAAATTTAACATTCTTAAAAGTAACTTTACTATTTTGTAATACTAGAAATACAAAAAAGAAACCTTTGGTCAATAATTTCACAGAAACAAAAAACCAATAAACATGAAACACATTTTACAATTATTTTTTCTCTTCATTACAAGTCTTGTCAGTGCGCAACTAAGGACTGGTGACATGGCTTTTGTGGCCTTTAATGCCGATGGTGACGACGACTTCGCCATGGTAACGTTTGTAGATATTCCTGCAAACACCATCGTTTACTTTTCTGACAAAGAATGGACAGGCACAGCATTTAACACCGGCGAAGCCAACTACGAATGGCAAATAGGTGCTGCTGTTATTCCTGCTGGCACTGTAATCACATTTTACGCCATCAGCGCCATACCAAACTTATCTCATGGAACTATAGTCGGTACACCTGGTGGCATTTCTGGTACTGCTGAAGCTATTTTTGCTTACCTAGGTACTGACGTCAACACGCCTACAACCTTTATTGCTGCAGTCGCAAATTCTTCTTCTGCCTATGATGATGGGGCTGGTACTGGATTGACTGGCACTGGACTTACAGAGGGAACAACTGCGATTACGTACCCTAACGGGACTGATATCGCAAATTATAATGGCCCAAGGACTGGTTTTACTGCTAACGGCTATTTAGTAGCACTCAATGATATGAGTAATTACAATACTCAAGACGGTAGCGGCGATCAAAGTGCTGACGGAATTTCACCAGATGTACCATTTGATACTACAATGTTTACTATTTCTACCACAGATACTAATCCACCCTCAGTGGCAAATGCCTCTGTTACGGATCAAAATACAGTAGAGCTTACATTCACTGAGGCTTTAACATTAACAAGTGCTGAAACTTTAAGTAATTATGTTTTTAGTCCTGCTTTAACTGTTAATAGCGTTGTTTATGACAATAGTACGTTATCGGCTACAATTACGCACTCGGGTTTTGCCGAAGGCACGTCTTATATGCTTACTGTAAATAATTTGCAAGACTTATCTAGCAACACTCAAACCGCTGCCTATGTTAGTACTGATTTATTCTACAACAGCTTATCTACAGGTTTATTGATTACTGAAATCATGTACAATGCACCCTCTGCTGATTCAAACGCCCTAGAATTTCTAGAGATTTACAATAGTGGTGCCTCTACAATTGCTTTAGGTGGTATTACCGTTAATGACTCAGGTAATTTCACTTTTATATTTCCTGAACAATCTTTAAATGCAGGCGAAATTGTGTTGTTAGCTACTGATAAAGCAACTGCAGATGCTTTTTATGGTGTTAGTTTTTTAGATATGCCACAAGGTATTTCTAACGCTCTTGGCAATGGTGGGGAATTACTTCAAATTAAAAATTCAAACGGAGATCTTATCTCTGAAGTTCAATACGATGATAACGCGCCTTGGCCAACTTCGGCAGATGGTAGTGGTCCGTCTTTAGAGTTATTAAATCCTGAAGGCGTTCTTAACGATGGAACAAACTGGGCACCTGCCACAAATTTAGTGGGTCAATCTTTAGGCATGGATGTTTTTGCTTCACCAGGAACTTACGTACCCGTAATAAACGTCACTCCACAAATCAGCTTTTTAGAAAGTGCCTACAATGTGAATGAAGATGGTGCAACTTTAGATGTCTCTATCGCCTTATCTTCAGAATCTTCAAGTGTAGTTTCTGTTGATGTAAGTCTCGTCACAGCCTTATTGACTGCAACCGAAACGGATGATTTTTCTTTTACAAATCAAACTGTAAATTTCCCTGCCAATTCAACAGAGGCCATCAGTATTTCCATTCCAATCGTTGATGATGCCTTAGCCGAATCAGATGAATTTTTTATATTAGAACTAGCTAATCCGGTTAACGGAACTCTAGGTGCCTTTGAAACTACTGGAATTTACATTTTAGATAATAATACGGCGATACCTAATGGTAGTAATTCTCTAGAGATTGCATATGTTACCAGCTACTTGGTTGATCCTGCAGGTTCAGCTGAGATTGTTGCTCACGATCCGGTTTCAGAACGTTTGTTTGTTTTAAATTCAACCGGACAAAAATTAGAAATTCTCGATTTTTCTGATATCAATGCCATTTCTACTCTAAGTACTATTGATTTATCTGGCTATGGTGACCCTACAAGTGTGGCCTATAAAAATGGTATTGTTGCTATAGGAATCTCAAAAGGGCCTCTAGAAGACGGTGTGGTTGTGTTTTCTGATATTGACGGAGCTAACCAATCATTTGTTGTAGCTGGCAATTTACCAGATATGGTAGCTTTTACACCAGATGGCACCAAACTTTTGGTGGCTAATGAAGGCGAACCAAATGCGGATTATAGTACAGATCCTGAGGGAAGTATTACTGTGATTGATGTTACAGGTGGCTTAGGTAATATTCTTCAGACTAATGTTACAAGTTTAAGCTTTAACAGTTTTGATGCTCAAATTGAAAGTTTAAGAGCCGCAGGTATTCGTATTTTTGGTCCTGGCGCTTCTGTGTCTCAAGATTTGGAACCAGAATTCATTACCTTTTCAAGCGATTCACAAACTGCTTATGTAACTTTACAAGAAAACAATGCTGTTGGTATCATTGATTTAAACACCAATACTATCGCTGCAATAGTACCTTTAGGCTTAAAAGATCACAGTTTATCAGGAAACACCTTTGATGCTTCAGACAGAACTGATTTTGTTTTTATGGGAAATTGGCCAATAAAAGGCATGTATATGCCAGATGCCATCGCCTCTTATGAAGTTGGCGGGACAACTTACTTAGTTACTGCTAACGAAGGCGACTCTAGAGAATACTCTACCTTCGACGAGGAAAGTCGTGTGAAAAACTTAAACTTAGATCCAAACGTATTTCCAAATGCTCAATATTTAAAATCAGAATCCAACCTTGGACGTTTAACAGTTACTAATGCCTCGGGCGATATTGACGGTGACGGCGATCTAGACGAAATTCACGTTTTTGGTTCGCGTTCTTTTAGTATTTGGAATGGCACTACTGGTGCTTTAGTATACGATAGTGCTGACGATTTTGAGCGTATTACGGCAAATGATCCAATGTACGGTGCACTTTTTAACGCCAGTAACAGCAACAATAACTTTAAAAATAGAAGTGATAATAAAGGTCCTGAGCCAGAGGGTGTCACTTTAGCCGAAATTAATGGTGAGTTTTATGCTTTTATAACTTTGGAACGTATTGGCGGTTTTATGACCTACAATATTTCTAATCCAGCAGCACCAGTGTTTGAAAATTACATCAACAACAGAGATTTAGGAGCTGATGAAGGTGGAGATTTAGGACCAGAGGGCATTATTTATGTAACGCCAGAGAATAGTCCTAATGCAACTGGATTGGTGATTATGGCTAATGAGGTCAGTTCAACTTTAAGTTTCTATGCACTTAATGCAACAACTTTAAGTGATATGGAATTTACATTAGAAGCCGAAACGCTAAAAATGTATCCTAATCCATCTAAGTCAAATCAAACTGTTTATTTTAGCAAAGCTGTTTCTTTAACCTTGTTCGATATTCAGGGGCGTGAAATTTTAAGAAGCGAAAATACGCAGACTTTACAATTGCCAAGTTTAACCTCGGGAACTTATATTCTGAAAACAAAAAATGGAGAGAGCTTTAAGCTTTTAATCCAGTAAATCTGCTAGATTATTAATGAAAAACACCTTCTTTTGGAGGTGTTTTTTTGTTCAAAAAACTACAAATAAAATGTTGCACCATAAAATATATTCAAATTGAATCTGTATTTTACCAAAAAAGGCATACTGTTTGATATTTTGTTTTTATAATCATTAAAAATTAAAACGTCATGAGAAAAATAGCCGCGATAGTATTTGCATTTACTTTTTTATTCACCGCTTGCGAAGGTGATCCAGGACCTCCAGGACCTCCGGGTTTTGATGGACAAGATGGAGGATTAATTGTAGCCCAATCTTTTGAGAGAACACTAAATTTCACATCGAGCAATGCTTATCAAGAAACCATAGAAATTCCACTTGATATTGCTTTAGAGGAATCGGACATGGTTTTAGTGTATCACCTCAAAGGTCTTGTAGATGGCTATGATGTTTGGAAATCACTTCCCGAAACCGTTTACGTAAATTCTACGGAGGACTTTAAATATAACTTTGAGCACAATTTTGATTTTGTTACCATTTTTATTGAATCACATCCAACATTCAATTTTAATTTATTGTTAGATGAAGAAAGGATTGACCAAACGTTCAGAATTGTTATTTTGCCTGTCGACTTTATCAATAGCACTAATCTTGATGTAACAGATTACAATGCCGTTATGGAATACGTTCGGTAAACAATTTTGCTCATAATAGCACTTTTCAATATAAGAAAGTCCGAAAATTCACTTCGGACTTTTTTTATGTCCATAATAATTTCCAGCGCTAAAACAACCTTTATATTTGTGCAACTAAATCAACAAACCTAATGGAATGTATTTCTGTTTTTGATATGCTTAAAATTGGTGTAGGACCCTCGAGTTCTCACACCTTGGGACCTTGGCGTGCTGCGGAACGCTGGATAAAAGATTTGAAAGAAAAAAACCGATTTGAGAAAGTTGAAAAAATCACTGTAGATTTATACGGCTCATTATCCTTAACAGGTAAAGGTCATGCCACGGATTTAGCAGTTTTATTAGGTTTAAGTGGTGCCGACCCAGAGCGCATTCCTATTGAAAATATAGACAGCATTATCAGTGTTATTAAAAGTACAAATACCAATAGCGTCCTAAACATTTAAAAAAGAGAAAGGGAAATTTGTTCCTCAAAGT
>CAYMDB010000223.1:0-5376 GCA_964388865.1 uncultured Flavobacteriaceae bacterium | reverse complement strand
TGTAACTTCAACGGCAGAGACCTCAGTTAATTCATTGGCGATATCAGCTATAAACTTGAGTTGCCCCATAGATTGACAAGAGACAACACTAAGCGCCAGAAATAGAAGTCTTCTGAGATACATCATGATTGATTTGTATTTTGACTCAAGGTAGTAAGTGTTTTTGAACAATTCCAAAGAAAATCTATAAATCATTTTAGAATAATAGTTTAATTTTTTGTAAAATGAGAAATCACAGTAAAAGGGAGTCTTGAAAATACTTAGCGCGATTACTTGCTAAATGACACTATCGCGGCCAATTAAATTAAAAAAGCAAGCCTAGAGGCTTGCCTTTAATTTTTCTGATGACGAAATAGTAGTTAAGTCAGATTACTTTAAATTGTTTTAACGCCAAATGTTTAGCGAATAATTATTTTTTTAGTCATTTTTTCAAAATTATGTGAAATACTAATAACGTAAACTCCTTTGTCTAAATGCTGTGCATCAATGTGTTGCTGTGAAGTATTTAAGCTTAGTGATTCTGAAATAACAAGTCTTCCTTGAATATCATAAAGCTTTGCCACGGTTGGTTCAGTGATAATACCGGTAATAACAAGAGATTGGTTTTGAGCATTATTAAAGACGTTTAAGGTATTTAAATTTGAAACCTTAGTAGATAAAGCGCTATCTGTAAATGACAGATAAAAACGTCCGAAAGTATTTAGCGAATTTACAGGTGTTAAACTATAATCACTGTTATTTAACAATGTTGACGTTTGTAAGAGATAGTCTTCTAAATACACCTCTACTGTGCTTGGCAATGTATTTTCAGTAATACTTACAGTTAGCTGATCTCCTAAGTTACCTTTAATACCTAATGGAACTAAAAGATTAATGTAGTCGGTTTCATCTAAGGATTGAATAGCCATAGGTAAGCCTGTATTTCCTTCCACTAAATAAGAAAAGATGGAGAGACTTGGAGCATTACCACCCCAAACTTGGGCATCATAACCTTTATCTAAACCACGGGTAGCATTCGGATTAAAATAAAAGTCGGTATGATAAGTTTTGTCATTTTGACTTATGTTAAGTTTTAAATAACTTGGTAAAGTTGAGGAATTTCTTCCCGCAATAAAATCATCCGAATTACCTTTAACACGCATAGAAGGTGTAAAATTAACTGTTCCGCCACTAGGCTTAGAAGCGACAAAGAAACCTTGTCCAGGAGAAATTAATGAATTAGGATTTGAGTCAGCATAAGCCTGATTCCATATAATCCAACCGTCACTAGCATTACCGTCGTAGCCATATATTCCAGCGCTATTTTCGGAAAACTCGGCGTTGTTGGCACTTAAAAACGCAGCAGCATTTAAATAGGAGGGATATGGATTTCCAATTAAATTCCAAACTTGGTAAGCAGGACCAGAATTACTAATTGGCACTGCAATAGAACTTGTGTTTAAGTTACCAGTAAAGGTAAAAGTGCCCAAATCTGTCGAAGCAGCTCTATAACCAATACCTGCTTCTAATGGGGAAGTCTCTGTATTTGAATAAATGGTATAGGCTCCTGTCGTTTTGTTAAAAGGACCAAAAAGGAAAAGCGTATTGGTACTATTACTTACAATATTTGAGTTATTTAACCTGAACTCGTTAAAGGCTTGTCCGGATAAAGGCGCTGCAATTAAATCGTTCGCATCAGATGCACCTGCCGCCGCAGTTCTGTGCACATGACGTTTATAGACAACATTACCTTCAACAGTGCCATCTGCAATAAGGCTAGAGTAAGATATGGATGTAGATTGTAGTTCTAAAGTGCCATCAATTTTCAAATCACCATGGGCTATAATGGATTTTCCATATTCAACGATGAGGGATGCACCATCTCTTACACTTAAATTATTGATCTCAATATCTGAATTTACGGCATAACTACCATTAAGAATGAGGGCATTTTCGGTACTTGTTGTTTGGTTTGGGGCTGATGGGATCCATTCGGTTCCGTTATAAACTAGACCATATCCAATAACACTTAAATTAATGATCAAAGTATCTGAATTATTATAGGTAATGGTGAGTGTGGCATTTTTTTCTGTGTAATCGTTACCTGTATGTGAGATAGTAATAGTGTGGGAAGTGTTCGCTTGTATTAACTTAAAAGGAACGTCGCCTGCTTCTATAGAGAACTCAACAGCATCAGTACCTGATAAGGTCATAGTTTTAATTATAGCGCCCACATTACCACCACTATTGGTGATGGAAAGTATTTTTGTTTCGCCCGTTTCAAAATCTAAATTAGATTCAGCAGAAAGCACACTCGCAACACTCGGCAATCCTACTGGATTATCTTGGCCGTAGAATTCCATATTTTTCTGGTTTCCACCACCTCTAACAGGGGAGCCACCGGCAATAAATATGCCATCGCCTGAAACAATACCTTGAGTGCCATGTCTTTGGTGAATTAATGGAGCTCCAATAGACCAAGATTGGGAAACCGGATCAAAGATTTCAGTGGTATTTAAAGCATCTGTTGTTGCTGGGGACTCTCCCCCTGAAACAATAAGTTTATTTTCAAAATTAGCTACTATGGCCCCAGCTCTTGGTGTTGGAATATTTTGTGACGGTGATAGGGTGCTCCAGCTTGCGGTGTCAAAATCATAGACATCGACCTCTGAAATTAAAGGAGCAAAAACTCCACCGGTGCCCCCTGAGAGTCGCCCTGAGGCTGCATATAATTTCCCATTAATAACTGCACTGTGAAAATGGTCGCGTGCTCTTGGTGCATCTGCAAGGACCGTCCATATTCCAGTAGCAGGATCATATTCGTCAAACCAATTGACATAACCACCATTATGGCCAATTGTATTTCCAGCTAGCACATAGAATTTGTTGTTGTGAATTACTAATCCAGCCGAACCTCTTCTTCTATTTATTGGTATCTCTGGTCCCTGAATCCACTCTTGGGTGGCAGGATTAAATGCCCAAATATAATCTGCTGGAGTTTCAGAAGGATAACTATTAGTTTTAAATGCTCCAATAACCCATATCAACCCTTGATATTCTAATGCCTGAAAATGGTTAAATTCTAATGGTGCAGAGTTAACCAATGTCTCCCATGTGTTAGTTGTGTAATGGTAGATGTCGATGGTTTGTGCATTTTCTCTTCCTCCAAATAAATAAAATTTATCCCCTGCTTGAACAAATGAACATTCATGGCGAGCCGTGTAAGTTTCATTTTCATTTTTATCAAACCAAAGATTGTTTGTAATTACCCATGTAAACTGAAGCGTTAGGGCATCAGTAGAAATTTCATCACTATCGTCAACTGTAATTGTTACGGTGTACGGGCTATTGTCGGTAGCGTTGATGCCAATTGTTCCAGCAATTTGGCCGTTTATAGGGTCTATAGTGACACCTGGTGGTAAACCAAGAGCATTATATTGCAAATTTCCTTGACCACCAAAAGCGCTTACACCCAAACTACCGTCTAATACTTCGCCGGGGAGACTAAACTGGGTATCAATAGCATTTGCCGATATAGGGACATCTAATAAAGAACCGTTTAAAATTTCAATAGCGTTAATCAGAGGATTTTGAGTAACATGCTCAAATAATAAATTGACTTCCCCATCTGTTAACGTTATAGGTAAGGATAACATGCCACCTTTTTCATGGCCGAACTCTGCAATTAAATCTAAATTATCTTTCACTAGATTGCCTTCAAGTAAAATATCAAAAATCCTAGTTCCTTCCTGAGATGTTAGTTCGTAATTATTACCCAAAAATAGATTAACGATGTAATCACCGTTGGGTAGAGGAATATTAAATTGCATTTCTGGCTCTGATGCTGGATCCCATCGTTCCTGTGCAAAAATAGCACTGTATGTTGCTTGATCTATGTAGGAAGGAATCGATGCGTGTCGGTTTGCGTAAGTCAATCCACTGCCCGCGATATTACCCGTGTTAACCGAGTAACCAGTACCGTTTAACGCGCCTGTGGTAGCATTTGCCACCCAATCAAGTTCGCCGTCGGTGGAGGGAATTGCTGCACCGCCAGCATTAAGTCTGAAGGCGATTGTAGGTTTTTCGGTAACTGTCCATGAGATGTCTACATTAATCGCACCAGATACTGTGCCTATTGCGGTAATCGTTACTAAATAAACTCCGTCGCTAGTTGGTCCGCCAAGCTCAGCTCCTGGGGCTATTGTTCCCGAGATAATGCCAGTAGACGCATCTATAGTGACACCATCGGGTTGGTTTTCTATGGTAAAAGTGATTTGTTCCGTTGGGTTACCACCAGTAGTGACAACATTAAAATTTACAACATCACTAATGTAAGAGGTAATATCATCAATGGGTTCAATAGTAAAGGATAGTGCTTCGACAACCCATGTAAACTCAAGCGTTACGGCATCCGTAGAAAGGGAATCACTATCGTCTATGGTAATTGTTACGTTGTATGGGCTATTATCCGCAGCGTTGATGTCTATGGTTCCTCCAATTTGTCCGTTAGTAGGATCTATATCTATACCTGGAGGTAAACCGATGGTGGTAAATTGAAGGTTACCATCACCGCCCGTTGCTACAACACCAAGGCTACCATCTAGAGCCTCACCAGGAAAACTCAGTTGATCAGCAATAGCGTTGGCGTAGATTGGAGTATCTATTGAAGATGCTTTTAAAATTTCAATACCATTTATGAGGGGATTCTCAACATTATGTAATAATGTGATGTCAATAAAACCATCATTCACAGGAACAATTTGTGAGATGACTGCTCCCACTTGGTGACCATACCTTTCGGATAAATCAATATTTAATAATTCAGGATAAAAATTATCTTCAATAGTAGCGTTAAATATACGTTGTCCCGGTTGAGATGTTCCATCGAAACCATTGCCCATGTATAACCTAACCTCATAATTACCATTTTCAGCAACAGGAAAGGAGTAGGTTAAATTGGGTTGTCCGGGGGAGCTATCATAGCGTTCAGATTGAAAAATAGACAACGGGACTTCATCCGTATTAACGGAACTTGTTGTAGATGTAATTGTAGGCGTAAAGGTTGAATTTGAACCGGGCACCGATAAAAATTCTGAACTTGCACCTGCCGTGTCTGCGACCCAATTAATAGCATCATCAATGGCGGTAATTTCGGGTCCACCTGCATTGACTCTATATAATACAAAAGGTTCTTCTGTTACGTTCACTGTAAAGCTTTGTTCAATAAAATTATTTTCTGCATCTGTGGCTCTAATCGTTATGGTGGATAAAGCCGGTGTTACAGGAAAAAAAAGATCTAAATTAGTGTTAGTTATTGTAGCACCTATTGATGGGTCTGTATTGGTCTCTACGGTGTAAGTTAAGGCTTCGGACCCGCCATCATCTGTGAAATAGGAA
>CAYMDB010000222.1:0-5377 GCA_964388865.1 uncultured Flavobacteriaceae bacterium | reverse complement strand
AAATCATTTTTCAACTAACTAAAAGCAAAAACACAAAATAGTTTACAGTCCCATATACCTTGAATATTATAACGTATAATTTCAGGGTTAAAAGTGAACTTTTTTAGGATTTTGAGGTTACTCTTATATAGTATCCATTGGGGTCAATTTAACGAAAATCCTTTAGTCCCCAAGGTTGCTCCTTGAGTTCACTTTCGATTTCTACATTTGCCCGTTTTATTTTATTGTATATCAATTGTATGTCATCTACTTCTAATACTATTTCCACACCATACCCAAATTTATTATCATGTTGGTAAAAGTTAAAATAATGACTATTCCCTAGGCTCTCTAACAGCCCTATTCCTAATACAACTTGTCCATTTTGGATAGGTTGATAGGTTGAACTAGCAGAATTTAATGGTTTAAAACCTAGAACATCTTGATAAAAACGAACTGCTTTTTCTATGTTAGAAGTAAATAATTCTAACCGGATAGTCATATCGGTGGTATTAACTTCATTTTCTTGAGTACTTGTGTAAGGAAAAGTCGCACTACACATTAAAAAAGTAATAAGTAAGGCAATTATTGTAAAAAAAAATGTAAAGCTTTTTTTAAGAAATTCTAAATTCATGATACTAGTTTTTTTATTAATAATTTATTTATACACTAGGTAGTATTTTAAAATTGTTTTATCATAAAGACATTATCTGAGCATAAATTTATTAACTATTCTATTTATGATTCTTAAGGTATCTTAATAAATAACTAATTAGTAAGTATGTATGCATTTTGATATTACTTTTATTTTTGGAACTATAAGCAGTAATAATTTTCTTTTTGCCAAATGCATTAAATTTCATATTAGAAAGAAATTTATTGCTATTTGGTATCAGTCAACACATCAGTAATGTGAAATTATTTATCAATGAATTGTTTGGTGTAAAAAATAGTATTGAAACAAAATCTATTTTTTAGCTATACGTTTTCTTATACGACTCAGCGATTCTGGTTTAACACCCAAATAACTAGCCAAATGATATTGCGGAATGCGTTGTAATAAATCAGGTCTGGTGTCTACAAGATTTTTATACCGTTCTTCTGGACTCGACATTATAAATTTTGCTAAAGCTTCCTGTTGTTCTCCAAAATTATCTTCCATAGACATTCTGCACAGAGTTTCATATTTCGGTACACGCTTAAATAATTCTTGCTCCTTGTCGTAACTTAAAACCGCTAATCTATTTTCTTCAACACATTCAAAATAATGGTTGGCTGGCGTTCTGTTTTTATAGCTTTGTAAGGAAGCCACAGAATCATCTTCAACATAAAACTCGGTAGTTTTTTCTTCACCATTCATAATGTAATACTTACGCAAACAACCTTGAATAACAAAGTAGGATTCACGTGATATTTGACCTTCTCTAAGAAGTAACTCACCTTTTTTAAAAGTTTTAATTGGAATACATTCTGCAAAAGCAGTAGCTTCATCATCTGATAAGTCAAGATATCTCGAGATTAATTTGACAATTTCATTGTCCATTATGAAGCTTTTTTATAAAATCTATACTAAATTAAAAAAAGGTTTGGGAACTAACCCAAACCTTCGATTCAAAATCTATATTATATTTTAAATGGTTTCAAAAAGCAACTCCATAGGCTTACGTACTTTTTGTTGGCCTATTGTATGGTCATCACAATGTCTGTAGCCTATTGGAGCGATGACGGCAGCATTGAGTCCTTGTTGGTGTAGTCCTAAAATGTTGTTGTAAGCTTCTGGCTCAAACCCTTCCATTGGGCAAGCATCTATTCTTAATTCTGCACAGGCATTTAAAAGATTCCCCAAAGCTAAATAGGTTTGTGATTTTAACCAGCTTGTTGTTTCATCTGGCGATTTTTCTGCCAACTTAGATTTTATAAAATCGCCATAACCATACAATCGTTCTAAATCTAGATTTCGAGTTTTTGCTGTATGTTTAATAAAGTCGTTAATGGTTTTAGATGAAGCATCTGTGTAATTGCAAAACACAAACAAATGTGAGGCATCTGTAATCTGACTTTGATTCCAAGATACTGGCTTTAATTGTTCCCTAATTTGACCATTCTCAATAATCAAAACTTTGTATAGTTGAAGACCGTAAGACGAAACTGATAATTGAACGGCTTCTTTTATTTTGTCAAGGTCTTGATGTGATACTTTTTTCGTTGTATCAAATTTTTTTGTGGCATACCGCCATTTTAAATTTTTTAATAATTCCATTGTTATCTTGTTTTTAATTTATAGTTTCTCATAATAAATTCGGTTGTAAATCCCATTTTTTCATACATAGATTTTGCCATTTTTGAGGCCTGAAGCGTTGCAAGATTACAGCCTTGATCAATTCCCTTATTAATTACGTTGTACATTATTTCTGTAGCATATCCTTTACTCCGCATATCAGGTAATATGCCAAGACTATGAATACCAATTGTAGTTTGTGTTTGATGACAAATAACAGTTCCCAATAGGTCTTCATGGTCATAGATTAAATAGTAGTTGATAATATAGTAGGTTTTATTTATGGTTTCTTCCGAAATATTATAACCAAAAGCTTCAAAAAATGATTGACTCCATTTTTTAGAATCTTCAACATTGGTGACTAATTGTAGGCTTAATTGCTTTGAACTCTTTACTTTTTCTTTGAGTTTTAAAGACATTCCATATTGTATGGAGGTTTCATCAAAGCCATGAAAGTCAAAAATCATTTTATTTTGTTCACTTGAAACTACGTCAAAATAAGAAAAGGTTAGACCATCCATTTCTGATTTAAGGAGTAGCTTAATGTCATTCAAAATAGCAATATCATACTCTTTTTTGAGCCATATTTTATTTGGCCATTGCGAGTTTGGTATAAAGCAGTACCCTAAATTTTTGTCTTCATTATAGGTATTAAAAGGCTGTGTAACACTTTTCCATAATGACGTGAGGTTTGTAATATTTGATTGTATTGTTTCCATAATTTATTATTTAATATTAAAAAGTATAATACCTGTTAGCATAGCCATGGTTCCTATGACTCTTTTGGTAGTGATAGGTTCTACAGGTAAATTAAGCCAGCCATATTTCCCGGCGATTAATGAAAAAATGAGCTGTCCACAGAGTCCAAGAGCAATCATTTTAGAAATGCCTATTTTTGGAATATTATAGAAGTAAATAGCTATGCCTACAACACTAAACAAACCTCCAATAAACCATAAGTACCATGGTACATGTGTTGTTGTAATGTTTTGAATACTTTCTTTACTGATTAACAATAAAATTAAACATCCAAACACCACACTACTTATTGAACTGGCAATCACAGCTAGAATAGGCTGTTTTAGAATATTGCCCAATTGGGAATTAAATCCAGCTTGTACTGCTAAAAAAACGCCTCCTGCCAATCCTAATACAGATAATAAAAATAGTCTCATAACTCTATTGTTAATCCCATTTATTATTGGTTGAAAGGGCATACTTGTCAGCACCAGTAAAAAATAATGCAATGCCAAATACCAAGTAGATAAAAATTAAACCTATTTCCCAACCACCGTGTTCATTTAAGTTTAATACGTCGGGAAGTCGGTCCATTAAGATGGCCACGAAGCAGTTAATAGCGAAGACAAGTCCTGCAAGTTTGGTTCTAAATCCAATAATGATAAGTATAGGCGCAATCAATTCCCCAACAAAAACGCCATAACCCAAAAATGCAGGTAGGCCATATTCTTCAAGCAAACCCTTAATGTATTCAATACCAAAGTTTAATTTACTTATCCCATAAATTAGCATAGTAAATGCAATACTTGTTCTTAATAGTAATAATCCAATGTGTTGTTTCGTATTCATAATATCTGTGATTTAAAAGTTATATTTAAAGAAGATTCCGAAATTTTCAAGTGTTTTTTCTGCTTTGGTAAACTGATCGAGGTTTACAGCTATTCCAGTTACAAGGTTTTCTTTTTTAATGCCAATTCGTAGCTGCTGAATGCCTCTATCCAGCACTTTTAAATTGGTGTTAACTATCAAAAAAAGATTTAAATAGGCTTGAATATTTTTAGTCAAGCTTGGCGTATAGTTCATTAAAAGTGTTTGTTCTAATGTGAAACCATTTTGATAGGTGCTGCCAATGGCATAGCTTAACTTAAATTTTGTTGAAGCATACTCAAATTGAGTTGTAAAGGTTGCAAATGCTCCAGGGTTTTTTATACCTAGTGCTAAATTGGCTTTAAAGTGTTTGTTGAGGTTATAGGATAGCATATTTCTAATGAAGAAAATATTGTTTTTGTCATCATTATATTCTGTGTCAAATAAGGATACGTTATTAATGGACCATGAATTATTAAAGCTATATCTTACAAAATGTTGATAAGCCATAGAACGATTACCTGAAACCACTTCCTGAGAGAAACTAATACTTTGGGCAGCTAATGGTAGAGACCCAAATGTGGTAAAAAATAAAAAGTATATATATCGTAACATAACCCATTTGCTATAGTATGGTCAAAACTACATAGGGAATAAAAGAAAAAACTTAAGGTATCTTAAGAAGCAAATTTAAGAGTGCTTTTTTCGTAAATAACTCAAAAATTCAGGAGTAACTCCTAGGTAAGAGGCAATGATATATTGAGGTACACGTTGTTCAATATCTAGATATGCTTTTCTGAAGTTTTCATAACGTTCATAAGCATCGTCGCTCATACTATCAATGACGCGTTCCTGAACAGCGACATAAGCCCCTTGGATTTTTTTTCGAAAAAAATTAGAGATTTCAGGCAATTCAATATAAAGTTTCTCAAGTTCAAGTCTTGGTAATTGAATAAGTAATGTTTTTTCTAATGCTTGGACATACATCCTAGATTTTTTCCGACTTAAATAACTGTATAAGTCATTTATCCACCATTCTTCAATACCTAATTGCAAGGTGTGTTCTTGAGCATTTTCATCTAAATAATAGCTTCGCATACAACCTTGAACAATGAAATTCATGGTATTTGCGGTTTCGCCTGGTTTAATTAAAAACTCTTTTTTATTTAGCTCTTTAAATATTAGAATTGATGCAAGTTTTTGAATTCCATAATCATCCAGCCTAATATCCTTATTGATGTGATGAATAAGTGTTTCTATGTGATGGTCAAAGTCCACAATTAAGCAAATGAGTTTGTTATAAAAAAGTCAAAGCTTTATCAAAAATACAAATTTCTTGTTTTCTATAAAGTTGTCATAATTATAATCATGAAGCACATACTATTAATAATCTGTAACAAACCACAAAGAAATTATAGCAACTAATTCTAAATCAGTATAAACTCAATAGTTTAGGTGGAGCAGGTAATAAGGTGTTCGTCAGTCGTTCCATTTAGTTCCATAAAACATATCTGC
>CAYMDB010000221.1:0-5414 GCA_964388865.1 uncultured Flavobacteriaceae bacterium | reverse complement strand
CCCTTGGCATCGAGCTCTAAAATAAATACAGTAGCGTTTGCAGGAGAAACTACAACCGGACAACTCATAAGGCAATATGCATCAAAAAATCTCAATCTGGTGTCCATGATACTCGGTGGTAAATCTCCAAATATTTTCTTTAATAGCGTCATGAACCATGACGATGCTTTTTTAGATAAAGCCATAGAAGGTGCGGTTTTTTTTGCCTTTAATCAAGGTGAAGTTTGTACCTGTCCCTCACGTATTTTAGTTCAAGAAAATATCTATGATAAATTTATGCAACGTGTTGTAGTGCCTTCCAAAACCATCGTGCAAAATAGTCCTTATGACACAAGCTGTATTGTAGGAGCACAAGCTTCTAACGATGAATATGAAAAAATTCTATCTTATATTGTGATTGGTAAAGTAGAGGGTGCTAAAGTGTTATTTGGAGGGGAAGCTAACAAGGAAGGTGATTTAAAGAAAGGCTACTACATTCAACCAACCATTCTAGAAAGGCATAATAAAATATGTGTTTTTCTTGAGTAAATTTTCGGACCAATAGTAGTTTGTGTTACTAAATTTAAGGATGGTGCTGAAGCTCTTGAGATAGCTAATGGTACACTTTACGGTCTTGGAGCTGGCGTTTGGACAAGAGATGCACATCAACTTTACCAAATACCAATAGCGATAACAGCAGGACGCGCATGGGTAAATTGTTATCACGCCTACCCAGCGCATGCACCGTTTGGAGGTTATAAAAATTCTGGCTTTGGACGAGAAAATCATTTGATGATGATGATGAACCATTACAGACAAACTAAAAATATGTTGATTTCTTATGACAAAAATAAATTAGGATTTTCTAGAAAATGATTAAGAGCTATGAAGGCTGAATTATAGTTTGTAATTCAGCCTTTTTTAATGTATTATCGCATGAAAAGAATAGAAATTACAGACAAGGCAGCAGCTATTGTAATTCAATTAAAAACGAAGTATGGCGACTTAATTTTTCACTAAAGTGGGGGAGTCGCGACGATTTATCTCCAATGATTTTTAAAAAGGCTGACTTGTATCTCGATGAAAATGTTTTTTTTTAGGTGATCTAGTAGGTGTTAAATTTTACATGAGTCAAGATCAGTTTGAATATTGGAAACACACCCATCTCACCATAGCTATTACGGAAGGCCGAGGCTCTAGTTTTTCTTTGGAAATTCCTTTAGGGTTGGGATTTATTATTAAATAGAGATTATTAAGCGATGAAGAGAATGCTTATTTTAATTCGAAGGCAAAGACATTTTAGGTATCTTTTTCCTTAGCTGAGCCATATTTAACTAAATATAGGTTTTTTTATTTTTGAGTATAAAAAGAACATAATTGTTAAATAAACACCGAATTTATTGATGAAATTAAAATATTTTAACGTTTACCTTTTAATTATGTTGCTAAATTGATATATTTATGCTAAATTAATATATATGACTATAGATTTATGTCCAAATTGTGGTTCAGATCAGTACATTAAAAGTGGAGTTGTCAATGAAAGACAGCGCTATAAGTGTAAAAAATGTAGCTATTATTTTTCAGTAAACAAAATAGGCAAAAAGATAGACGACTACTACGTTAATAAGTCCTTGCAACTCTATTTAGAGGGCTTGAGTTATAGAGAAATTGAACGCATTTTAGGAATCTCTCACGTAAGCATTATGAATTGGGTAAAAAAGTACAATATCAAACGTCCTATTAATGCCAACTATCATCCCACTTATAAAATTTTAAATGCCGATGAGCTGAGTAAATTTTTTATGAACCTTGAAAATATTCAAGGGGCAGGGGTCGTCATTACTGAACTTGGTGACAAATTTATGCTCATAAAATGGGAGCGTTTTAGAGATTAACGCTAGCATTTAACAGAAAACTATATTAAGTTTTTTTTAAGAGCTTCTTTTTTGGAATTTAGTGGTGCACACAAAACTAATTACTAACAACTAAATCCCTTAAATTAATGAAAAACAACATTTTTATTGTTTTCGGCTTAATGTTCTTCTTTAACATCAGTTTAGCTCAAGGATCACCAGATTACACAGGTGGCATGAAGGTTAAACTAAATGAGGATGGCACTAAGTATTTCCGAATCCTTTCTTGGGCTCAATTTTGGGCCCAAAACAACTCCGACAGACCATTAGATGCTAATGGTAACGAGCAAAGCGATCTTAATTTTACTCTTAGACGCGCTCGTGTTTTATTCTATGCACAACTCAACAAGAAGTTTTTAATTCTAACCCATTTTGGTTTAAACAGTCTCAATGCAGATAATATGTCCACCGTAGGATTAGCGGACAACTCGCAGTTATTTTTTCATGATGTATGGGCAGAGTATAGCCTAACCATCGATCACGCCATAGGTGGTGGCTTACATTATTGGAACGGTATTTCTAGAGCTAATAACCAAAGTACTCTAAATTTGTTAACGTTAGACAATACCAGACAGGCATGGGCTACACTAGGTTTATCAGACCAGTTTGCACGGCATTTGGGTGTTTATGTCAAAGGAAAATTTGACAAGTTTCAATACCGACTTTCTATCAACGATGCGATAACCAATAATTTACAGTCTACAGCGACGCCTAATAATGACAACGCTGTGTACTCTGGAAGACGCTTGCTAGGTTCAAAAGATGCTGGGCGCGTCTATGCCGGTTATTTTGAATATCAACTTCTCGATGAAGAATCAAATTTTTTACCTTATAAAGTGGGCACGTATTTAGGAACTAAAAAAATATTTAATATTGGTGCAGGTTTCTTTTTACATCCTAAAGGTGCCGTGTTAGCCGATACCTCAGGAGATTTATCAGGTGAGGATGTTTCAATTTTTGCGGTAGATGCTTTTTATGATGCCCCTTTAAGCGATAATGGTTCGGCAATTACAGCTTATGCGCTGGCCCAATTTAACGACTACGGCAAAAATTATAGACTTGGGCAGACTTATGAAACGGGTGCCATGCTGCACGCACATCTTGGTTATGTGATCCCAAGCGGGACTTCAACAAAATTTCAACCGTATTTGCATTATACCAATAGACAAATTGATGCTATTGATGACAACGCTAATCAATTTGGCATTGGGGCTAATGCTTATTTCAACGGTCATAATTCAAAATTAACTTTAGAATATCAAAATTTAAAGTACGCTAACAACGACGCTGTTGGTACCCTAACGCTTCAAGCTATGATATATCTATAAAAATATCAATAAAAATGTCAGAAAAACAAAAACATGCAACGGCATACTGGAAGGAAAATGTAAAATACCTTTCTCTACTTTTAGCTATTTGGTTCATTGTATCCTATGGCTGTGGTATCCTTTTTAAAGATACCTTAAACCAATTTCAGCTTGGTGGATTTAAACTAGGCTTCTGGTTTGCCCAACAAGGTTCAATTTATGTATTCGTGATTTTAATTTTCGTTTACGTGCGTCTTATGAATAAACTAGATAAAAAATATGGTTTTGACGAGTAGTCTAATCTTAATCAACTAAAAAAAATTACAATTATGAGTGTACAATTATGGACATGGATTTTAGTTGGGCTATCGTTTGCCCTCTATTTTGGAATTGCAATTTGGGCTAGAGCAGGCTCAACAAAAGAATTTTACATCGCGGGTGGGGGCGTTTCGCCATTAGCTAACGGTATGGCCACCGCGGCAGACTGGATGAGTGCGGCCTCCTTTATTTCAATGGCTGGTTTAATATCATTTATGGGTTATGACGGATCTGTTTTCTTGATGGGCTGGACAGGTGGTTACGTGCTTTTAGCATTACTTTTAGCGCCCTATCTTAGAAAGTTTGGAAAATTTACGGTTCCAGATTTTATTGGCGACCGCTACTATTCAAACACAGCAAGAACCGTAGCTATTTTTTGTGCACTAATTGTGTCGTTTACCTATGTTGCCGGACAAATGAGAGGGGTTGGTATTGTTTTTTCGCAATTCCTTCAAGTTGAAATTAATTACGGTGTTATCATCGGTATGACCGTCGTTCTAATTTTTGCCTTTTTAGGCGGAATGAAAGGTATTACCTATACACAAGTTGCGCAATATTGTGTCTTAATTTTTGCCTTTATGGTTCCTGCTATTTTTATCTCTATTCAAATGACAGGTAATATCGTTCCTCAAATTGGAATGGGCAGTAAAGTAGAAGGCGGAACTTTTTTACTCGATAAATTAGATGCCTTACATACAGAATTAGGATTTAAGGAATACACCAGTGGTGCCAAATCCACTTGGGATGTCTTTGCTATAACATTGGCTTTGATGGTAGGTACAGCTGGACTTCCTCATGTTATTGTGAGATTTTTTACAGTGCCTAAAGTGAAAGATGCGCGTAAATCGGCTGGATATGCCTTGTTTTTAATTGCAATACTTTATACAACAGCACCAGCAATTGCCGTCTTTGCAAGAACAAACTTAATAGAAACAGTGAGTAATACAGCGTATAGCGATGTGCCAGAATGGTTTAAAAACTGGGAAGACACTGGTCTTATTGCTTGGAACGATAAAAATGGTGATGGAAAAATTCAATATGTGGCTGGAAGTGCGGTCGATGGAAAAGGACCAATTTTTACCAAGGAAAGAGGTCTTTATGGAGAGCGTGTTATCTCTAATGCCAGCACCGCAAAAAATGAGCTTTATGTGGATAGAGACATTATGGTACTTGCTAATCCAGAAATTGCCAACCTCCCTAATTGGGTAATTGCACTTGTGGCAGCGGGTGGTATTGCCGCGGCCTTATCTACAGCCGCTGGACTGTTATTAGTGATTTCAACATCTATCTCTCACGATCTTATAAAAAAACAATTGAGACCAGATATTTCAGACAAAGCCGAATTGACAGCTGCACGTATTTCAATTTTTGTAGCGGTAATCATTGCGGGGTATTTTGGTATTCATCCACCAGGATTCGTAGCCGCAGTTGTGGCGCTTGCCTTCGGACTGGCTGCAGCTTCGTTTTTTCCAGCGATTATTTTAGGTATTTTTGATAAACGAATGAATAAAGAAGGCGCCGTTTCCGGAATGATAGTAGGTATTGTTTTAATGCTGTTTTACATGATGAAATTTAAACTCGATATGTTTGGCGGCGGTACAGAACAAGATTGGTGGTTTGGCACTTCACCTGAAGGGTTTGGTACAGTAGCTATGTTAGCTAATGTGGTCGTTTCTGTTGTAGTTTCTAGATTGACACCTGCACCACCTCAACACGTGCAAGATATTGTAGAAAGTATAAGAATACCTTCTGGTGCTGGCGAAGCACAAGATCATTAAAATTAAATCAATCCCTTAATTGAAACAGTGCTTAATTAATTAGGCACTGTTTTTTGTACTTTTAAACTTTACAATTGCAATGAAAAAAAGACACGTACAAAAACTGGTTATTTTAT
>CAYMDB010000220.1:0-5414 GCA_964388865.1 uncultured Flavobacteriaceae bacterium | reverse complement strand
CTAAATCCTTCATGGCAATATTAAATCCGCTTCCTAATTCTGTAAATTGTTCGAGGGCCGTCATACGTTTTCGCGCATCAGCCGTCATGGCAGAATATTCGGGAGTTATAAAATAACAAAAGGCTTTTTTATTGCTTCGCCCTACACGCCCACGCATTTGGTGCAAGTCGCTCAATCCAAAATTATTCGCATTATTTATAAAAATGGTATTAGCATTAGGCACATCTAATCCACTTTCAACAATAGTTGTACTAACCAACACATCAAACTCACCATTCATAAAAGCCAGCATTAATTGCTCAAGTTTTTTACCATCCAGCTGCCCATGACCAATGCCTATTTTAGCATCTGGCACCAAGCGCTGAATCATACCAGCAACTTCTTTTATATTTTCAATGCGGTTATGAATAAAGAATATTTGTCCGCCACGCTGAATTTCATAACTCACGGCATCTCTTATAGTTTCCTCGCTAAAACGAATCACATGACTTTCAATAGGGTAGCGGTTTGGTGGAGCCGTGGTGATGACCGATAAATCTCGTGCCGCCATCAAGCTAAATTGAAGGGTTCGCGGAATCGGGGTTGCCGTTAAGGTCAATACATCAACGTTTTCTTTTATAGTTTTGAGTTTTTCCTTTACCGCAACACCGAATTTTTGTTCTTCGTCAACAATTAATAAACCTAAATCTTTAAAATTGACATTTTTATTAGCGAGTTGGTGGGTACCGATAATAATATCAACGTGGCCATTTTCAATGCCTGCTAAAGTCTCACGTTTTTCTTTGGCGGTTCTGAAGCGGTTGACGTAATCTACAGTCACAGGAAAATCTTTTAAACGCTCTGTAAAGGTTCTGTAATGCTGATAAGCCAAAATGGTGGTTGGCACTAAAACAGCTACCTGCTTACCATTATCTACAGCTTTAAAAGCCGCTCTAATGGCGACTTCGGTTTTGCCAAAACCCACATCGCCACAGACCAAACGATCCATGGGACGTTCACTTTCCATATCTGCTTTAATATCTGATGTAGATGATATTTGATCTGGCGTGTCTTCATATACGAAAGAGGCCTCTAGCTCTAACTGCATATGACTGTCTGGCGCGTACTGAAAGCCTTTTTTTAACTTTCGTTTGGCGTAAAGTTTAATGAGGTTAAAGGCAATTTCCTTGACGCGCGACTTGGTTTTTTGCTTTAAGGTTTTCCAAGCCTTACTCCCTAGTTTATAAATAGTAGGCGGTTTTCCGTCTTTTCCGTTAAACTTGGTGATTTTGTGTAAGGAGTGAATACTGAGGTATAAAATATCCCGCTCGCCATAGACTAACTTAATGGCTTCTTGTTTTTTCCCTTCAACATCTATTTTTTGAAGTCCACCAAACTTACCAATACCGTGATCTATGTGCGTAACGTAATCACCAATTTCAAGATTGGTTAATTCCTTTAAAGTGATGGCTTGTTTTTTGGCGTAGCCATTTTTAAGATGAAATTTGTGGTAACGATCAAAAATCTGATGGTCCGTATACACCGCAATCTTATGTTCGGCATCCATAAAACCTTGGTAAAGTGAAAGCACCAGTGTTTTGTAATGCACGTCTTGCTCGGCATCGTCAAAAATATCGTGAAAACGCTTGGCTTGTTGGTCGCTCACACAGGCAATGTAATTGGTAATGCCATCGGCGTGATTGTTGTTTAAGTCTTCAATTAATAAGTTGAATTGTTTGTTGAAAGCCGGTTGTGGTGTGGTTTTAAACGTTATAACCCTACTGTCACCTCGAGCGTAGTCGAGAGGTTTTTTTCCTGAGTCACTTCGAGGCATCTCGACTTCGTTCGATGTGACAGAAAAGAGTGCTGTAGAACCAAACTCCACCACATTATACTCTAAAAACTGGCGTTTTAACAACGCCGAATTGCAGAACAACTCTTCAGGCGAGGCCTGTTTTACTTCTGAAGATAAAGATTTAAAAGCTTCCTCAGCTTTAGTAAAAAACGCATCGATTTTTGAAAATATAAAGGCTGAATTTTTAGCAAAAACAACCGTTGTATTGGAGATGTATTTTAGGAAACTTTCACGTTGTTCCGCAATAGCCTTATTGGCCACATTAGGGATAATGCTGACTTTTTTAATGCGTTCTGTAGATAGTTGAGTTTCTACATCAAAGGTTCTAATACTATCTACTTCATCCCCAAAAAACTCTATTCTGTAGGGTTCATCATGAGAAAATGAAAACACATCAATGATACCACCTCTTACTGAAAATTCGCCAGGTTCCGTGACAAAATCGACCCGTTTAAATTTGTATTCAAAAAGGACTTCATTTACAAAATCGATGCTTAAGTCGTTACCAACCGAAATTTTAAGGGTGTTTTTTTCGAGTTCTTTTTTTGTGACCACCTTTTCAAAAAGCGCATCAGGATAAGTAACAATGATGCATGGTTTCTTACGCGAATTTATTCGGTTTAAAACTTCAGCCCTTAAAAGCACATTGGCATTATTGGTTTCTTCTAGCTGATACGGCCTGCGGTAACTGCCAGGATAAAAGAGGACATCTTTAGTATTAATTAGCTCTTCAAGGTCGTTGAGATAGTAAGCCGCCTCTTCCTTATCGTCAAAAACCAGTAGAAAAGGTTTGTCTGCAGTTTTAAAAACCTCTGAAATTACAATTGAAAATGATGAGCCAACCAGGCCTTTTAAATGCGTTTTACTTTGCTCTAAGGCAATAGTAGTGTGCAGATTTTGCAGTTGCAAAGTCTGTAAATAGGTTTGAGAGATTAAAGCTTTACTCAAGTTTAGTTCTTTACGGCTGCAAATATATTGTTTTTGGAATAGAGACTCTTGGAAAAAGTTTTAATAAATTTATCTTTGCCGACACAAAAAATAAAAAATATGTCATTTTCAAATTTGTTCGAAAGTGGATTTAAAAAGCGAAATGAAGATCATTTTGCTTCAATTGTCAGAGTCGCTATGAGTGACGGGGTGATTAATGAAGAGGAAAAAGCCTTTTTAGACCGATTAGCAACCCGATTAGATGTTACAGAATCCGAGTATAAACAAATTTTAGAAGACTATAAGTCACATCCTATAAACGCACCACATTCTCACGATAAACGTCTAGAGCGTTTATATGATTTGGCTCGTATGGTTTGGGCAGATCATATTGAAGGTCCCAACCAAGTTAGCCTTTTAGAAAAACTTTGCATCGGTTTGGGTTTTGATTCAGATAGCGTGGAACATATTGCAGGCAAAGCTTTAGCCTTGGTGCATCACGAGGTCGACTTAGATGAGTTTACTTTGAAGATGAAACAAACGAACTAATTTAAGGTGTTTTAAGTGCGTTGCTTCCGAAGTAGGGAGACTTCGAAGAGCGGTTAGAGCAGAGAGCAAAACGCATTTAGCCCTTGCGCATAAATTCTTCTACTTTTTCTACCATATTTTTACTACCGCAAATAAAAGGCACGCGCTCGTGTAATTCTGTGGGTTGAATATCCATAATCCGCATAAATCCATCACTAGCTTTTCCGTGAGCCTGTTCTGCTATAAAAGCCATAGGATTACATTCGTAAAGTAAACGCAATTTACCTTCTGCATTTTGAGAACTTTTTGGATACATGTAAATGCCACCTTTAATCATATTTCTGTGAAAATCGGACACCAAAGAACCAATGTATCTGCTGGTGTAAGGACGATCGCCTTCTTCTTCCTGACAGTATTTTATGTATTTTTTTATGCCAGGCGGAAAATGGATATAATTTCCTTCGTTCACAGAGTAAATAGTTCCGTCTTCAGGAAATTTCATATTGGGATGCGATAAATAAAACGAACCAATCGCTGGGTTTAACGTAAATCCGTTAACTCCGTCACCTGTAGTATACACCAACATTGTTGAAGTGCCATAAACCACATACCCGGCAGCAACTTGTTGATTCCCTTTTTGTAAAAAATCTTCGATTAGTACAGGAGTTCCTTGGGGGGTAACGCGTCGGTAAATAGAGAAAATGGTGCCGACAGAAACATTGACATCAATATTAGAGGAACCATCTAAGGGATCAATTAAAACCACATATTTGTTTTGGTTGTTTTCATCTTGACTATTGATGGCTATAAAATCATCTTCCTCCTCACTGGCAATACCACAGACAATGTTTCTTTTAGTCATGGTCTGTATAAACTTCTCATTGGCGTAAACATCGAGCTTTTGTTGATTTTCGCCTTGTATATTGGTATCACCGGCATCACCAATAATGTCTACTAAGCCCGCTTTGTTAACCTCATGATTGACCACTTTAGCGGCTAACCGAATAGAATTTATAAGCCTAGATAGTTCTCCTGAGGTGTATTTAAAGGCATGTTGATTTTCGATGATAAATTCACCTAGGGTTTGTTTGCGTAGCGACATAGATTGAAAAAGATTGATTAATAGCACACAAATATCGCTTTTTTTATGGAACTACAACGTTTTCGAAAAGGAAATAAATTGTTAATTCAAGTAGGTTTAAAGTATATTTGAATCCGTTTTACCAATAACACAAAACAACCCGAAATATGAAACAGCTTAGATTGGCAACGAAACAAGATATGCCTAGAGTTTTAGAACTCATTCGCGAATTGGCCATCTTCGAAAGAGAGCCTGATGCTGTTGAGGTTACCCTCGCTGATTTAGAAACAGATGGATTTGGCGAACAACCGAAGTTTGTTTGTTTTGCGGCAGAAATTAATCACAAGGTTGAAGGCATCGCGCTAGTCTATCCCAGATATTCTACATGGAAAGGCGAGGTACTGCATTTAGAAGATCTCATTGTGAGCGAAAAATGCAGAGGAGAAGGTCTTGGTACTCAATTGTTAGACGCTGTTGTGAAATACGGTAAAGAGAATAGCGTAAGGCGTATAAGCTGGGAGGTGCTCGACTGGAACGAACCTGCCATAGAATTTTACGAGAAAAAAGGGGCTAATGTAATGCGTCACTGGGATGTTGTGCATCTAGATGAAAACGGAATTGAAAAGTACTTAAACGAGTTATAATGCGTGTATATAAGTTTGGTGGAGCTTCTGTAAAAGATGCAGAGGGCGTAAGGAATTTAGCAAAAGTTTTAAAATTTACAGGGTATGAGGATACGTTGGTGGTGGTCTCTGCCATGGGAAAAACAACCAATGCCCTAGAATTGGTTATTAAAAACTATTTTGAACATAAAGCTGAGCTACAAAGTGCCATTCATGAAGTGATAAAGTATCACAATCAAATTTTACTCGATTTATTTGATAATGAATGTCACGAGGTATTTTCCGCTGTCAAAGGACATTTTGATGAATTAAACCTGTTTTTTAAAACTAATAAATCGCCAAACTACAATTTTGTTTACGACCAAACTATTGGTTTTGGTGAGTTAATTTCTACCACTATTATTAGTCATTATTTAAACGA
>CAYMDB010000219.1:0-5549 GCA_964388865.1 uncultured Flavobacteriaceae bacterium | reverse complement strand
TAGATAAACGTGTGGAGCATTTGGGTGGTAGCATGACGATTGAGTCGGAAACAAATAAAGGAACCACTGTAATTATAGACATCCCAATATAATTTGTAATCAAATGAATAAAGAACAATTATTACTAAATTTATTTTTGTTTGTTTCTATTTGCGGGCACACTCAACCAAAAGATGACACACTGCGAAACATTCTGGAAAATTCAAAATTAGCCGAAACATCAAGGGCAAATATCTATAGAGATATTATTTATAAAAATTATTTTTCAAAAGAACCTGACAGTGCTTATGCTATGGCACTTCGTTTAGTTGATTTTATTGATTATTATAAGCTAAAAAAACAAAAGGCCGATGCCTCGATACTATTAGGAGATATTGAGCACCTTTTCGGAAATAACACAAAAGCCATACGGTATTTCGAAAATAGTCTATCGATTTATACGGAATTGAATGAGAAAAAGGGACAAGCCATGGCCTACAAAGGTATAGGTGTTTCTTACGGTAAAGTTTATAATTTAGAGGAAGCAAAAAGCTATTATTTAAAAGCGCTTGAACTTAGCCGATCAATAAATGATACCATATTAATTTCAAAACTTTTAATTGGAATTGGGAACACCTATCTTTTTAAATTTAAGTCAGATGAGTCTATAAAATATTACCAAGAGAGCCTAACATTGTCTCAATTAACAAATAATGTCACTGAAGAAGCTATTGCCTATGTCAACCTCAGCGATGCCTACGCTCAAAAAAAAGACTTCGAAACGTCAAAAAATTATATTTTTAGAGCCATAAGAATTGGTGATTCTCTTCAAAATTATAACATTTTAAGTAATGCCTATAAAAATCTAAGTCGAAAATACCTTCAAGAAAAAAAATTCGACAGTATGATTATACCGAGTAATGAGATGCTAAAGTATGCAAAAAAAATGTCTAGTAAAGAACTAATTGACGGAGCATACTACCTACTCTATGAAGCACATAAAAACAAAAGAAACTTTGATTCCACGATTAAGTATTTGGAATTACGAAAAAAACAAAGAACTACAATTGATGATATAAATAGCGTCAAAGCATTAGAAAAAATTAAAATTGATAATTCCAGAGTAAAGGATAGTCTTATTTACTTAGCTAAAGAATTAAAGGCTGAAATGATAAATCAAAAAGAAAAAACAAACCTAACCCTAGCCTGGGCCAGTAGTCTCTCGGCAGTATCACTATTTGCCTTTCTAATTTTTAGAAACAGCAAACATAAACAGCGTAAAGCCGAACAAGAGCGTCAACAGCGAATAGAAGAGAAAGAAAAAATACTCAAAGATCTTGAATTATCTACAATCGACGCCATGATTCAAGGTCAGGAAAAAGAGCGACAACGCCTTGCCGATGATTTACACGATAGCGTTGGGGCAACCCTAACGGCTGCAAAAATGCAATTTGAGTACCTCATTAAACATCAAAACGACATTAAAGCATCAGAAGAGCTCATAAAAAAAACCAGCACTCTTTTAGAAAATGCCTATGTAGAAATTAGATCGATGGCGCACCTAAAGAATTCTGGGGTGATGGCAAAAAACGGACTCTTACCAGCAGTAGAAAAATTATCTTCGAATGCGTCTGGTCTTAACGGCTTATCCTTTGAGGTAAAAAGCTATGGGTTAGAGCAACGTTTAGAAAATTCAATTGAAATAACTGTTTTTAGGATCATTCAGGAGCTTACCACAAATATCATTAAACATGCGCAGGCTACAAAAGGGACAATACATCTCACCAACCATAAAGATAGCCTCAATATTATGGTTGAAGACAATGGCAAAGGATTTAACCCAAGCCAAATTACCAAAACGAACAAAGGAATGGGTATTAGTAGTATAGATAAACGTGTAGAGCATTTAGGCGGTAGCATGACGATTGAATCTGAAAACAACAAAGGAACCACCGTAATTATAGACATCCCACTATGATACGATTAGCTATTGCCGAAGATCACCAATCCCTCATTGACGGGATTGAATTGTTATTAAAATATGAGGACGATATTGAAATTGTTGGCACCGCCAATGACGGTGAAGCACTCCTTAAACTCGTTAAACGAAAACAACCCAATGTTGTGATTACAGATATTAGAATGCCAAAAATGGATGGGATCACCGCGACTAAAAAGATCAAAAAAAAATATCCTCTAACCAAAGTGATTGCGTTTACGATGTTTGATCAAGATGATGCCGTTAACCAAATGTTGAAGGCTGGTGCCAATGGTTACCTCTTAAAAAATTCACCATTAGAAGATGTGCTCAAAGCCATTAAAGCAGTACATTATGGTGAAAGTTATTACGACACTAATATTAAATTGGACGCCGAAGACAATGGCAACAAAAACACTAAAGGCCTTTTAACCAGACGCCAAAAAGAAATTTTAGAGTGTATTGCCCAAGGTAAAACCTCCCGCGAAATTGCTGATGAACTCTTTATTGGCATCCACACCGTAGATACGCACCGCAAAAATATGATTCGCATTTTAGGACTGCATGGCAAAGGTGAATTGATGCGCTATGCTTTAGAGCGGAAGTATCGGTTTTAATTTTAGCTTTATAAGTGTCTTTAAAAAAATCCCCAGTATTGGGGATTTTTTGGTTTTATACTACAAGCTATCTTGGAACCTGTTATTAACCAATAATTTATATACAAATGAAAACCATTACAAACACTTTCAAAAAAGCAATCGTGCTTTGCCTAGGCATTACAACAATGACCTTAAACGCACAAACCACACACATCGTAAACAACAATGCAGGCACAGATGCCAACTTTACCGACTTACAAGCTGCTATTGATGCAGCAGCAAGTGGCGATATTATACATGTGCAGCAATCTTCAACAACTTATGGCAATATTACCATAGATAAGGCATTGACTATTATAGGGCGCTCACATAGCGATGCCTCCTATTCTTCTCAAGTTGGTTCCATAAACCTAGTAGAAGGTTGTTCTAATACTACCATTAAAGGACTACTAACAGGTACAATAACAGAACCTTTTGTTTCTGGAGCTTCGCATATCGTTGAAAATATAGTGTTGCAAGATAATAGAATAGCAGCTATAACTAATTTAGGAGTATATGGCACATTTAATAATATGCTTATTCAAGGGAATGTTTTTAATGGTAATATCAGTATCGGACAAAAAACATCAAATATTCTAATAACAAACAATTTAATAAATGGAAATTTTATTTCATTTAGTATGGTAGATACACTACTTTTTACCAATAATGTAATCAGCTATTTTAATGGTGCTAGTTTTTCAAACAATACCCCAGATTTATTAAATATAAGCAACTGTATTTTTATTGTGGATAGACCATCCAACTTAAATGTAACCCTTTCATCAAGCTCAGGTACAATGCAAGTTACCAACTGTATTACATATAATTATAGTAGCTCAAATAATTATACTTTCGCAACAGGTGCTAACATTAACCTAAGCAATGTACAAGAAAATGTTGACCCATTATTTACCTTGAGAGATGGTGGCCCTGGTACTATTGGAACCTCTTCATTCAACCCAACTTTAGATGATTTAACGCTTCAAGCGGGTTCCCCTGTAGTAGATGATGGTTTATACCAAGGTTACAACTTTAAAACCTTGGGCACACCAATAGGTGTACCGAGTATAAAAATAGATACCTATAGCCCAACCGTTCCTAAAAATGGCGATCTAAACGTGACCATCACAGCTAAAACCAATTAATAACCAACACCATAAAATTATGAAAACGCATATCTTAACGATATTATGCTGTTTGTCTTGTTGGTTAGGTATTAGTCAGTCCATTACAGATATCGAGTATTTTTACAATACCGATCCTGGTTATGACAATGCTACGGCCGTAACACCCAATGCTAATGCAGGGACTCTCACGCAAAATTTGAATATTGCGGTGCCTACAGATGCTATTGGCTTTAATACCTTGTATATAAGAACCAAAGATGCTAATAATGTTTGGAGCTTATACGACAATGTTATATTCTATATCACAGACAACAGTACCGCAACAACGGCAACAAGCATTGCAGCCGCAGAATATTTTATAAATACCGATCCTGGTTTTGGCAATGCCACTACCATAAGTATAAGCCCTAACACAGGTCTTGTAACAGAAAACTTTGCCATACCTATTGGTATAGATTTAGACGGTTTTAATTCCTTGTATGTAAGAACGCAAGACGATTTAGGCGAATGGAGCTTGTACGATTCGGTGAAGTTTTTTGTAACCGAAATTCAGACAGGTGGTGCTTCTAATATTACAGCTCTAGAATATTTTATTGATACCGATCCTGGTTTTGGCAATGCCACAAGCCTTGCCGTTAATGCCAATACCGGAAGTGTTACCCAAAGCCTTGCTATTCCTTTAGGAACTTTAGACGAAGGGTTTCATAACCTATACCTGCGAACTCAAGACGATTTGGGTGAATGGAGTTTGTACGATAAGCGGTTGTTTTTTGTAACACCATCACAAGAAGTATCGCCAATTGTAGCTGCAGAATATTTTTATGATACCGATCCTGGCTTCGGAAATGGTACAGCGGTAACTTTGGTTCCTACGGGAAATTTAGACGAGTTTACTGTTGATTTAAGTACTGCAGATATTAGCTGCGATTTTCACGATTTCTACATCAGATTAATTAACGAAGATGGCACATGGTCTTTGTATGATTATGGACTTCAAATTGAAGTTTTTGATAACGCAGATCCAACTATCGTTGTATTTGATGATATCACAGTAGAACTTAATGCTAATGGAGAAGGCAGTATAACTCTTGCAGATGTTGACAATGGTACGTTTGACGATTGCGAATTGGTATCGGTTGTTCTTAACCAAGCACAATTTGATTATACCTGTGCCAACTTAGGCGAAAATACGGTTACAGTAACGGCGACAGATGCCGAGGCTAAAGTAAGCACGCTTGATGTTACCGTTACTGTTATCGATACTATCGATCCTGTAGCCATTGCACAAGATATTTCAGTACAACTAGATGCCAATGGTATAGCGACTATAACAGGTAGCGATTTAGATGGTGGTTCTACTGACAACTGTGTCATATCGAGCTATACAGCAGATATTACGAGTTTTAATTGTGATAATATTGGACACAATACTGTTTCTCTCACCGTGGAGGATGAAAGCGGAAATACAGCTAGTGCAACTGCTGTTGTAACTGTTTTAGAAAACACAAGCCCAATTGCACTAACACAAGATTTTACAGTGCAATTAGCTGCTGATGGCTCAGCTACCATTTCAGTTGATGATATAGATAATGGCTCGTCTGATAATTGTGGCATTGACACCAGAACTATTGATATCGCATCATTTGATTGTAGTAATTTAGGCGATAACACGGTGACATTAAGTATTACCGACTTAAGCGGAAACAGCAGTATAGAAACCGCCACTGTAACGGTAGAAGATGTTGAAGCCCCAAATGTTATTACCCAAGATATAATAGTTCAACTTGACGCAAACGGCGAAGCAACTGTTTCTGCAAATGACAT
>CAYMDB010000218.1:0-5556 GCA_964388865.1 uncultured Flavobacteriaceae bacterium | reverse complement strand
TTCATTGCTTTTCCTGAATAGTTTTCCGCGCAAAGGCGCAAAGGCGCAAAGAATTGAGGTTTGTTATTATCCTTATTATTCAGATCTAAGACCTAGGACTTAAGACCTCAAGTTTCATTGCTTTTACTGAATATTTTTTCCGCGCAAAGGCGCTGAGCCGCAAAGAATTTAGGTTTGTTATTATCTTTATTATTCAGATCTAAGACCTGAGACCTAGGACCAAAAACCAAAGACTTGGGACCTCAGACCTCAAACCTCAGGTTTCATTGCTTTTCCTGAATAGTTTTCCGCGCAAAGGCGCAAAGGGGCAAAGAATTGAGGTTTGTTATTATCCTTATTATTCAGATCTAAGACCTGAGACCTAGGACCTTAGACCTAGGACCTCAGACTTCAAGTTTCATTGCTTTTCTTCAATAGTTTCTCGCGCAAAGGCGCTGAGCCGCAAAGAATTGAGGTTTGTTATTATCCTTATTATTCAGATCTAAGACCTAGGACCTAGGACCAAAAACCAAATACTTGGGACCTCAGACCTCAAACCTCAGGTTTCATTGCTTTTCCTGAATAGTTTTCCGCGCAAAGGCGCAAAGGCGCAAAGACTTATGGTTTTAAACTTGTTAACCGGTAGGCTTGTGAGACTATAAAAAAAAGCGCACTACCATGAGTGCGCTTCGTTTTATACTTTTAATGTAGTGGGGCTATCTTAAAATGATCTTTTGGTTTTTAGTGCCCGAGTTATTTTTTAATTGAACCACGTATACTCCGGTTTTAAGTTCGGAGAGATCTATTTGATGCGAATTGCTTTCAGCATTCAAAAGCGTGGTCTTTACTATGCGTCCTTGAAGGTCTATAATACTTACGTTCGTTTTCTCTCCAAGTTGTCCTTCAACTCTAATAGCCTTAGGTACCGCTAGGGTGTAAATTTGTAGGCTGCCTAATGCATTTCTTGTGGTACTTAACTGCGTTCTATTCATATTTAAGTAGAAACGCCCCGTGCCAGAAAGCGGTGTGCCGCTGGTAAAGCTGTACGTCCCTTCATCTAAACGCGTAAAGCTTTGTGTGAGTTGGTCTTCTAGATACACTTCAACATCTTGGGGTAGTGTGTCTTCTTCTATACTTAGGTTAATTTGCTCGCCAGCGTTGGCATGAATACCTAAAGGAATTCTAACATTTTCTATGGCGTTGTAGTTTAAAGACTGCACAGCGAAAGCAATTCCTGTGTTATTTTCAACCAAACGTGAATACATTCCAAAGTCTGTTACGGTATTAAATACCGCGGCATCATAACCAACATCTAGACCTAAGCTGGCTGCATCTGTAAAATAAAAATCTGTGAAGTACTGTTTGGTGGTTGCCTGTAATTTTAATTTTAAACGGGCAATTGGTGAGGCATTTCTGCCAACAATAAAGTCGTCTGCAGTCCCCTTAACTCTCATGCTAGGTGGGAAGCTCACTGTACCACCACCGACTTTTGAAGACACTAAAAAGCCTTGTCCTGGCGCAATAACAGCGTTGGGGTTGTCTAGTAAATAGGCTTGGTTCCAAATTCTGAATCCATCACTTGCATTTCCGTCATAACCATAAACACCAGCGGTTAAAGGATCGAATTCACTATTATTAGCAGCTAAAAATCCGGCTAAAGTAATATAAGACGGATAAGGATTTCCTATAAGATTGAAAACACTATTAGTGCCTCGAGTAATTACCACAGGGTTAGCATTGGTCTCTACTGTTCCGGTGAAAGTAAATAAAGAACCACCTGCTTGCGTCGATGCGGTGCGATAGCCGATGCCAGGCTCTACCGGATCATTATCATTGGCAGCGTTATAGTTAATGTAAGCATTGGTATTGTTATTAAAGGGTCCGAATAAAAATGAAGGGACACCATTAATGTTTCCAGAAGGTATGTCTGGATTATTATTTCTTAATGTTAAAAAATCCTGGTCTATACTCGTTACAGGTGCTGCAATAAGATCATTTTGACCTGTAACAGCGCCGCTATTCGCAAATTGATTGACATACCTAAAGTAGGTGACGTTTCCAACGGAGTTACCATTTACAATTAAGCTTGAATAGGTATCTGATGTTGAGTTTAACTCTAAAGTGCCTTCGCTAACTAAGTTACCATTTACGGTAAGGGATTGTGCCACCGGAATAACCGTTGCAGCACTAGGCTGAACAATAAAATCATTTATTTGTATATCACCTGATAAGTTATACGTACCATCAATGATCAAGGCATCAAGGGCTGCAGTTGAAGCAGTAGGGGCTTGGTTATTTTTCCAGCCACCGGCATTGGTGTAAATTAAGCCATTAAATGTTCTGGTGATTTTAAAATTATCTAAGCCAGCATAGCCAGTTTGAAGTCTATTACCAAGGCGCACTAATAAGCCAACGGTTGAAGTGCCATCAGGGATTGTTATTTTAACTCTACCTTGACCATCATTAATATCACTTGCGCCTGCGCCGTCAAAAAATGTTTGCCAGCTGCCAGATAAAGCGCCATCTAAACGAAGTTGGTATTCTAAATTATTGATATTATTTGTGTATCCGATAACCTGCCAGTCAAACTCGATGCGCATCGCGCTGAAACTACTTACGTCGACATCATTAAAGGTGATAATTCGTGTAGGATCGCCCGAGGCTTCTAAATTATTTTCGCCAAAGATTTCAGCATCAAATAAAATATTATCCAAGGGTGTTGCATCGGTTAAGGCAATTTCATTAAAGTGCCCGGTTTGTGTTGCCCATGTGGTAGCATCACCAAAGGTTGTTGTGGTATAAGTCCACTCTGTGGCCGAATCAAAATTTTGCTCAATGATTGGGAGAAGAAGACCGTTAATATTGAAAGGATTACTAGTTCCAGAAAACGAGCCAGAAGTAGCGACAAGGCTAACCGCTGTTTCAGTATCTGTAAAGGTCACATTATTGAGTACAGCCAAACCATTGGTCATGTTATATGTTTCGGGAACAAGGCTGCTACTAGGGTTAGAAATGACCGCAATACCAGTTATATTGGCATCTAAGTCTTGGTTGCCATTAGCATCTACAGCATGAATTTTTGGAAAAGTTAAAATGATTTCAAGTATGTTACCATCTGTAGGTTGTTGAACAAATTCGAAGGTAGTAGCGCTTACTTCAATACGGTTATCATCGCTTGCTATTGAGGTGGCCGCACCGCCGGCATTAGCAGCTGTGAACAGGGAACTTCCTGTAGCAGGTGTAATCGCTGAGTTTACAGTAAGTTGTACCTGTTGGTTATCGGTTACAGTTGATTTAAATGTAGCGACCACATAAAAGAAGGCGGCACTATCGTCAGGTGCAGTAAGATTTAATCCAGTAAAATTGGTAAGGGCAGAAACCGTTGTGACTTCAGCCACAGGAACGGGTAAGTATAAAGGTGGTGGTCCCGGTTTTAAAATGCTTAGAGCGGCAATATTCTCACTATTGGTCACTGCAAATTCGATAGATTCAACGAGCGTTGGATTCGTATCGGAATCAGGGCTAGCGCTACCACCATCGCGGATGGTGAAGCCACCTAAAGTAATGGCATTAGAAAAATTAAGGCCTGATGTTGCTGCATACAGAGCGTAATTTATGTTTTGTGTTGCCGTAAGACTAGTTTCAAGACTGATATCAGAGTCCATACTCACAGGAAATGCTGGTGGTACTATGGTCCCGGTCATTCTGATTCCCGGAATAGCTACTGTTGGCGATATACTCCAATTTGCTTCGCTCATAACTCGTAATTCGCCATTACTAGCAAGAGCTCCCCAAGCATACACTCTGAAACTAATCGTTCCTGAAGTGCCAGAATTAATAGTGAGGTAAGAACCAACAATTGCGGCGAAGTTATAACTAGTGGTTACATCGGTAGCAATAGTTTGGGCACCACCAATGGCAATGCCGGGCGTAGCAAAATTATCGAGGCTGTAAAACAACTGCCAATTACTAGGTCCATTTGGGAGACTTCTTAAATTAATGTCAATATCCTCGAGTTGGATTTGAAAGGCTGGATTCGCTGTAATCGACCAAGCTATGTAGTCGTCATTTGCCACAGCTGCCGTCAAGTCACCGCTAATAGTAAAGTTGTTAGATACAAATGCAGCCAAACCATCAGCACCAGCTTGCGCAAGGCCTGCCCCTCGGGTCAACCCAATAGAAGACATTGAGGCAATGTGATCCGTGGCTGTAGGACCAGGGCCGTTTAATCGGTCGATGGTAGCAATAGGGCTTTGCGCAAAACTGTAAACACACAGCATTGCACTAAGTAAAAAAAAGTAAATTTTTCTCATTATAGTGTAAGATAAGATCCTAAAGTTTCATTTATTTTTTAGGTTATTCATTTTGTAGGTTAAAGTTAATCGAACCTGAGTATTACGATGGCACAATATCGACAAATGGAATAATTTTAGGTTGATAGGTCGTTTTTCTGCTTGTTTTGATTTTGTGTTACTTCGCTGGCATGGTTCAGTTTATGCTTTTCGCGCCAAGGATGAAGACAAGTATCGCTATGGTTTATACCAACTACCTAAAATGAGCTATTATTATCGTACTTTTTTAGTCTTAATTTGAGCTTCATTTTACCATTGGACATCATAAACTTCGGTGTTCAGCTCGGTTACATAAATTTGATGCGAACTGCGGTCGGCATTTAAAATAGTGGTCTTTAGGACTCGTTTAAATAAATCTAGATGACTTAAATAAGTTTTTCTTCAAGCTTGCCTTTCATTCTAATAGCTTTAGGTGCCGTTAAGGTATATTTTTAGGGAATAAAACACCTTTTCTGGAGTACTTAACTGCTTTCTATTCATAGTAATGTAGAAACTTTCCTCGGAAAGGCGCTAAGCCTTGAAGACTCGAAGTTTCAGGTACTTATCGGTATACTCATTTTCCAGTGGAGCAGGGGCTATAAAAAAAAGCGCACTTTGATGAGTGCGCTTCGTCTAATACTTGAAATATTTGTGGCTATTTTAAAATGATCTTTTGGTTTTGTCCTTGTAAATCAAAAAGTTTTGCTGTGGTGGCTTGCAACAATCGACCCATAATGACGATTGTTTTGTGCTTTGTGTTGGTATAGATGTTTAATTCTTGTAAGGACGCTTGGTTTGTTGCTAAGGTGGTATCGCTCAATCTGAGAAAAAAACGTCCTGTTCCATTTAAAGCGCTGCTTGGCGTTAAGGTATAGTCACCTGTATTTAACAGCGTAAAGGTATTTGTTGCAGAATCTTCAAGATACACTTCTACGGTATTTGGTAAGGTACTTTCGGCGATGCTGAAGGTGAGTTGCTCAGCAGCATTAGAATTAACACCCAATGGAATAGTAGTATTGCTAAAATTTGCAGAATTTAAGGATTGCAGGCCTATTGGAAGTCCGGTGTTGTCTTCTACCAAATGGGAGTACAACATAAAACCAGAGCTTTGTCCACCCCAAGTTTTAGCATCATAACCCGCATCCAAGCCTAAAGAAGAATTCTCATTAAAGTAAAAGTCGGTTGTGTAGCTTTTTCCTGACTTCCGCAACAAAAAAACCCACAAAATATAAGGGTCTAAATTATA
>CAYMDB010000217.1:0-5582 GCA_964388865.1 uncultured Flavobacteriaceae bacterium | reverse complement strand
CTTCTACCAAAAGGCGAATAGAGATTCAATATTAGAGCACTACAGTGTGGTGAATCTTAAATTTGATAAACAAGTTATATGCACCAAAAAGTAAACTATGGAAGAACATAACATTTCGGTAGGTTTAGATATAGGAACCACAAAAATTGTGGCCATGATTGGTCGCAAAAACGAGTACGGTAAAGTTGAGATTTTGGGTATTGGTAAATCCAAAAGCATGGGGGTGCATCGCGGTGTAGTAAATAATATTACACAAACTATTCAGTCTATACAGCAGGCCGTGCAAGAAGCGGAATCTGCGGCTTCTGAAAAAATTGTGGATGTTACCGTTGGTATTGCTGGTCAGCATATTCGTAGTTTACAACACAGTGATTACATTACTAGAGCCAATTCAGAGTTGGTGATTGATGAAGCAGATATAGATCGTTTAATTAATCAGGTGCACAAGTTGGTGATGCTTCCTGGTGAAGAGATTATTCACGTCTTACCACAAGAATTTAAAGTTGATGGTCAGGCTGAAATTAAAGAACCTATTGGTATGTATGGTGGCCGACTAGAGGCGAACTTTCATGTTGTTGTTGGGCAGGTGTCATCTATCAGAAATATTGGGAGATGTGTAAAAAGTGCCGATTTACAATTAGAGGGTATTACGCTTGAACCTCTGGCTTCTGCAAACGCAGTATTAAGTAGAGAGGAAAAGGAAGCAGGTGTGGCATTGATTGATATAGGAGGTGGTACAACTGATTTGGCGGTGTTTAAAGATGGTATTATTCGTCATACGGCTGTTATTCCGTTTGGTGGTAATGTGATTACAGAAGATATTAAAGAGGGCTGCTCTATTATTGAAAAGCAGGCGGAACTTTTAAAAATAAAATTTGGTTCAGCATGGCCTGGCGAGAATAAAGACAATGAAATTGTGTCTATTCCAGGCTTGCGTGGTAGAGAACCTAAAGAGATAACCTTAAAAAACTTGTCTAAAATTATCCATGCCAGAGTCGTGGAAATTATAGAGCAAGTGTATGTTGAGATTAAGAATTACGGTCACGAAGAACAAAAGAAAAAACTCATAGCTGGTATTGTGTTAACAGGTGGCGGAAGTCAACTAAAGCACTTGAAACAGTTGGTGGAATACATTACAGGTATGGATACCAGGATAGGTTACCCTAATGAGCACTTGGCAGGCGATAGCGATGAAGAAGTTGCAAGTCCGCTGTATGCCACAGCCGTTGGTTTGGTGATGGATGGTTTAAAGCGTCACGAACGCAAAAAAGCTGAGGCTGCTGAAGCAGAAGCATTGGCCATTGAGAATAATTCCGATAATGAAGCTGAAACACCAGACGATGAGATTTTTGAAGCCCCCATTAAAGAACGACGTTCATTTTTAGACAAATTAACCGACCGTGTTAAGGATTTTTTAGATAACGCCGAGTAGGGATAAGTCGCGACTTGTCCACAACACAACGTAGGGACAGGTCGCGACATGTCCAAAACAAGAAAGGGACAAGTCGCGACTTGTCCATACAGAGCAGAGTAAGGACAAGTCGCGACTTGTCCTTACATAAAATAAAATTTAAAATATATAATAACCCATACAATATGAGTAACAGCAACGAATTCGGAAACATCTCATTTGATTTACCTAAGCACCAATCTAACGTTATCAAGGTTATTGGAGTTGGTGGAGGTGGCAGCAATGCTATCAATCACATGTTTCAACAAGGAATCAAAGGAGTAGATTTTGTAATCTGTAACACTGATGCGCAAGCGCTTCACAACAGTGGTGTTCCTAACAAGATTCAGCTCGGTGTCAATTTAACTGAAGGTCTTGGAGCAGGAGCCAATCCAGATGTGGGGGAGCAAGCGGCTTTAGAAAGTGTAGAGGACATTAGACGAATGTTAGATACCAATACCAAAATGGTCTTTATCACTGCAGGAATGGGTGGTGGAACCGGTACAGGTGCGGCGCCTATCATTGCCAAAATGTCTAAAGAACTAGATATTTTAACGGTTGGTATTGTGACTATGCCTTTTCAATTTGAGGGTAAAATGCGAAACGAGCAAGCGCAACGCGGTATTGAAAAATTGCGTTCGCATGTAGATTCGTTAGTGGTTATTAATAACAACAAACTTCGTGAGGTCTATGGTAATCTTGGTTTTAAAGCCGGATTCTCAAAAGCAGATGAGGTCTTGGCTACGGCATCACGTGGTATCGCTGAGGTAATTACCCACCATTACACGCAAAACATTGATTTACGCGATGCGAAAACGGTGTTGAGCAATAGCGGAACAGCCATAATGGGATCGGCAACCGCTTCCGGACAAACAAGAGCTCAAGAGGCTATTATGAAGGCTTTAGATTCGCCATTACTCAATGATAATAAAATTACAGGGGCCAAAAACGTATTGTTGCTTATCGTTTCGGGTTCTCAAGAAATTACTATTGACGAGATCGGTGAAATTAATGATCATATTCAAACGGAAGCTGGTTTTGGAGCCAATATTATAATGGGTGTTGGTGAAGATGAAGAGTTGCTAGAATCCATTTCTGTAACCATTATTGCTACAGGGTTCAATATAGACCAGCAGAATGAAATCTCTAATACAGAGACCAAAAAAGTGATTCACGCCCTTGGAGATAGCTCTGATGATGAAATCAGAACAAAAGAAAAAGAGCCAGCGATTATAACGCCTGACATCGTTTTAGAAGCGGACAAAAAGACATCTATAGTTAGACATACCTTACTAGATGATGAAGATACAAAGGATAAACCAAAAACTCATGCTGAGGCGCATTCAGGAATGGATTTAATTCGTACTACTGACGTCATAAAAAATATGCACGTGGTGTATGACGAGGTTTTAAATTTAAAACCTTTGGCACCAAACCAAGCAGAAGAGTTTATCATTACACCAATTGTAAACAAAGCCGATACGCCAATTATCGAGCAAGAAGAACAGATTACCTTAACTTTTGATTTGCCAATTTCTAAGAAAGAACCAGAGCCTGTTGAGGAGTCCGATTCTAAGGAAGAAAAAATGTTCTTTAGTTTAGATGCTGATGTTAAGAACATCGACGTTAAAGAGCCTATCGAAATTATTTCGGTAACTGAGGTAAATGAAGAAGGGGAAAAGCGTTATGCTTTGGATGATTTTGAAACCTATCCATCTTCGATAAATTCTAAGTCTGATAGTGTAGAGGTAAAGGAAGAGATTGTGTTTGAAAAGAAGGTTTTACCAGTGGATGACGCTAAAGAAAAATCGCAAGAAGAGATTGACCCAATGAATACGCCAATCTCACAAATGATGGTAGCGCGTGCAGACGAACGTAGAAGAAAAATGAAAGACTTCAACTATAAATTTAATAATGCCAAAATAGACGAGATCGAAAAAGTACCTGCTTACAAAAGACAAGGTGTTAATTTAGAAGATGTACAACATTCTTCAGAAACTAATGCGTCTAGAATGTCTGTTAGTAAAGACGAAAATGACGACATTCAATTGCGCAGCAACAATTCATTTTTACATGATAACGTAGATTAATAGCAAATTTAAGTTCCGTGTGTAACACCAATGTCAGAACCCAAAAAAGGCACTCCATCTTTTTTGGGTTTTTGCATGCAGTAAGTTGCATGCATAATTGCTAGTAACTGTGGGCTAAGGTCAACTTTTTTAGTACCTTTACAATCTTAATAGAAGTATGGTAATATGAGTTTACAAGACGATGTTATGACGGCGATGAAAACCGCCATGAAGGAAAAAAATCAAACGGCTTTAGAAGCCTTACGGGCCATTAAATCGGCTATATTAATAGCAAACACAACAGGTAATGCGGATGCATTATCTGAGGACGCTGAATTAAAGCTGCTACAGAAGTTAGTGAAGCAACGCAAGGATAGTGCTGCGATCTATAAAGAACAAAACAGAACAGATTTGGCCGAACCAGAGTTAGCACAAGCCGAAGTAATCAGTCAGTTTTTACCCAAACAACTGAGTGAAACTGAAATAGAAAACGCAGTGCTAGAAGCGATTACAAAAACGGGAGCACAGAGCATGAAAGATATGGGAAAGGTTATGGGCATTGTGAATACTCAGCTTGCTGGTAGAGCGGATGGTAAGACCATTTCAAATATAGTCAAGGCTAAATTGTCTTAAATAATTTAAAACAGATTCCTGCTTTCGCAGGAATGTATGGCCTCGTAGTTCAACTGGATAGAATATCAGATTTCGGCTCTGAGGGTTGGGGGTTCGAATCCCTTCGAGGTCACGAATAAATAGTTTCAACGAAAAAACGCCAAGCTAGCTTGAGCGTTTTTTCGTTGAAATCTATGTTCAATCCCGAGGTATCGGGAGGGCTAATGAGGATGGGCAGCAATCCTCATCAGTTCTAGCTTGTTTATTGAATAAAAAGGGATATTTTGAGCATTCATTTGTCTCTGTCTAGTCCGTATTTTGTCTCGAAATGAGAATTAAGCTTTCATACGATAGCCTTATGGGGTCAATATCGTTTGAATCAAAAATTGAAATCAGACTACTTTTATACTAGTTGGCAAAGCACAACGCATTCAAAATTAAATTCACTTTAAGTTTAGCAATAATCTTTAAAACCCGCCATTATGTTTTAATTTGCTGTGCTGAACCAAAATTAGACTTATTCCTATGTTCTTACAGACGGAACACGACATTCATGAACTAGAGGCAATTCACGATTATATTATTCCTATAGGTGTTTATGCTTTAGTTCTATTCATTGGTTTTAGACTGTTTAAAATAATTGACTTTTATTCTGCGGTAGTTTTAAAGCGACCGTTATTAAATTACATGTGTTTTAGATCTAAAAAATTGACCACTGAGCAACGTTTAATTTTGATTAATAATCAGCCCTTTTATAAAAAGTTATCCAAAACGCAGCAGCGACATTATGAACATCGACTGGCTACCTTTCTGGACAAAGTGACCTTTGTAGGTAAAGACGACTTGGTGCTTACCGAGCAAATGAGAGTCTTAATTGCTTCAACGGTAACTATGTTGACTTTTGGATTTAGACGTTATTTGTTGTCTATTATTAAAACTGTGCTTATTTACCCAAAATCCTATTATTCAAGTATAAATGAGACGTATCACAAGGGAGAAACCAATCCGAAATTTCGTGCTATTGTGTTTTCTTGGGAAGATTTTGAGCGTGGTTATCGCGTTGGTAACGATAATCTCAATTTAGGTATTCATGAATTCGGACATGCCATTCATCTCAATGCTTCGACTTCAAAAGATTTAAGCAGTTTGATGTTCAATCGCGGATTTGATAGGCTTACAAGCTATTTAAAGCATAATGAAAGCGTTCGGCAACAATTAATAGCTTCAACATACTTTAGGTCTTATGCGTACACCAATCAATTTGAATTTTTCGCCGTGCTTTTAGAAAATTTTATAGAGACACCTACGGAATTTAAAGCTCAATTTCCTGTATTATACGAGAACATGCGTAATATGCTCAATTTTAAATTTGCTGGCTATTAAAAAAAAAGCTTTATACGACTGAACCTATAAAGCTTTTGTAAATCTATATAGTTTATTGTATCTATATT
>CAYMDB010000216.1:0-5588 GCA_964388865.1 uncultured Flavobacteriaceae bacterium | reverse complement strand
TACAGGCAAAAAAAGCGCAAGTAAGTGCGGGAATTACTGAGGCTACTGTAGCTTTTAATAATGCCGAAAAAGATTACAATCGATTTAAAAATTTGTTCGCGGATAACAGCGCCTCTCAGAAGGAATTGGATGATATCACTGCGAATTACGAAATGGCAAAAGCACGACTAGAATCGGCTAAGCAGATGAAAAACGAAATTAACGCACAGCTCGCTTATACCAATATTACTGCACCTTTTAATGGTGTCATAACTCAAAAAAGCATTAAAGCTGGTGATATGGCGAATCCAGGAATGCCCCTATTAAGTATAGAAGCACCTAAGAATTTTGAAGTGATGGCCATGGTACCAGAAACTGAAATTTCTCAAATTAAAGAAGGAACAGAAGTAGAGGTGTTGGTAAAATCCATTGACCAAACTTTAAAGGGTCAAGTTTCAGAAGTGAGTTCATCAGCAAAACATACAGGTGGCCAATATTTAGCAAAAATAAGTTTAGATAAAACAGATGCCAACATCTTATCGGGCATGTTTGCTACGGTTCAGTTTCCAGTGGAACGCAAAGCAAAAACGGAATTGGTTTTAATTCCTAAAGAAGCTCTTGTTACCAATGGGCAATTGTCGGGTGTTTATACCGTAAGTGAAGGGAATACAGCATTGTTGCGTTGGTTGCGATTAGGTAGAACCTTTGGCAATCAGGTTGAAGTCTTATCGGGTTTAAATTCAGAAGAAGCCTATATCATTTCTTCAGAAGGCAAATTGTATAATGGAGTTCCCATCAACAGTACTTCCCAAAGGGATGGAAGCACGAACGGAAACAAACAGAAATAAGCCCTGAGAAAGCAGTGATAGTTTTCAGAATCCTGCAGGAAATTTGTGGCTTTGCGTAATCGAAGTCAAACCTTGTAGAAAAAAAAATAAATACTAACAAAAAAATAACCCGTATAACGATTTACCCTCAGGGGAATTAAAGGGGCCTATTATGAAAGAAGGAATCGCAGGAAAAATTGCCAAAGTCTTTATACAGTCAAAGCTAACCGTGCTTTTGATGATTGTATTTATGGTGGTTGGTGTTTACAGTTCGTTTTTAATTCCACGTGAAGAGGAGCCACAAATTGATGTGCCAATGGCAGACATTTTTGTGGGCTACCCAGGCGCTAGTCCAACGGAGGTAGAATCGAGAGTCATCAAACCTTTAGAGCAATTAATTTCAAATATCAAAGGAGTTGAATACGTCTATTCAACCTCTATGAAAGAACAGGGTATGGTCATCGTACAATTTTATGTAGGTGAAGACATTGAACGTTCGTTTGTAAAATTATACAATGAAATTAATAAGCACATGGATCAAATGCCAGAGGGAGTCACCTTTCCTTTAGTAAAAACACGTGCTATTGATGATGTGCCCATGCTTGGTTTAACATTGTGGAGTGAGAATTACGACGATTATCAGTTAGGCCAGATGGCTCAAGAATTGGAAGCTGAAATTAAAAAGGTAAATGATGTGGCTATCACTCATAAAATTGGCGGGAGAAGTCGACAATTACGCGTGGTTTTAGATAAGGATAAATTAGCGTCAAGCGGATTAGATTTCTTGTCGGTTTCAGAAATGATCAAAGCTAATAATAGTCAGCTCAGTTCTGGAAGCTTTGATAAAAATGATACGGAATTTTTGATAAATACCGGTAAGTTTTTAGAAACCGTTACGGATGTTGAAAACTTGGTAGTTGGAGTACAAAAAAATCAGCCTATCTATTTAAAGCAAATCGCTACGATAATAGACGGCCCAGAAATTCCACTAAATTATGTGAGTTTAGGTTTTGGTAAAGGCAGTGTAAAATCGTCTGAATACAGATCGGAATATCCTGCAGTCACCATTTCGGTGGCAAAACGCAAAGGTGCTGATGCTATGAAAATTGCTGAAATCATCATTGATAAAGTAGAGCACTTAAGAGCTTCGTTAATTCCTGATGATGTTCATGTAGAAATTACAAGAAATTATGGGGAAACAGCCTCGCACAAAGTATCAGAATTATTGTTACACCTCATTGGTTCTATCATTGCGGTAACCATAGTTGTGATGTTAGCCATGGGCTGGAGAGGTGGATTGGTAGTGTTTTTATCCGTACCAATTACATTCGCTCTCACCTTACTGAGCTATTACATGTTAGACTATACCTTAAACAGAATCACCTTATTCGCATTGGTATTTGTAACAGGTATTGTGGTTGACGACTCTATTATCATTGCCGAAAATATGCATAGGCACTTTAAGATGAAACGCCTCCCGTTCAAGCAAGCGGCTTTATATGCCATAAATGAAGTAGGGAATCCAACCATTTTAGCAACATTTACCGTAATAGCTTCGGTGTTACCTATGGCCTTTGTTTCGGGTTTAATGGGTCCCTATATGGCGCCAATGCCAATTGGAGCGTCTATTGCCATGATTTTGTCATTATTTGTCGCCCTTACCATTACACCTTATTTAGGTTTTATTTTCTTGAGAGAAAAAGATAAAAAATCAGGTGCTAAGAGTGAAAGTGGAGTAGATGAAAAATCAGAAAAAGCGATTGAAGATACCCTTATCTACAGAATTTACAACAAATTTGAGCGTCCATTATTAGAAAATAAAGGAAAACGCTGGATGTTTTTAGGGGGTACTTTTATACTGCTTTTGGCTACCATGGTATTGTTTTTTACAAATTCGGTGGCCGTAAAAATGTTGCCATTTGATAACAAAAATGAGTTTCAGGTGGTCATTGATATGCCAGAGGGCACAACACTTGAAAGAACAGGTGTTGTTACTCAAGAAATCGCTCAGTATTTATCAACACGACCAGAAGTGGTCAATTATCAAAATTATGTGGGCACATCGGCACCGATAACCTTCAATGGGCTGGTACGTCATTACGACTTACGTGGCGGAAGTAATATGGCAGATATTCAAGTGAATTTAATTGATAAAGGCGAACGCTCTGCGCAGAGTCATGATATTGCTAAATTATTACGACCAGACATTCAAAAAATTGCTTCAAAATACAATGCCAACGTGAAATTGGTTGAAGTTCCGCCAGGACCACCTGTATTATCGACTATTGTTGCTGAAGTTTATGGTCCTGATTACGATGAGCAAATGAAGATTGCTGATCATATTCAAACCATATTAAAAAACACAGATGATGTGGTTGATATTGATTGGATGGTTGAAGCCGATCAAACCGAATATCAATTCGAAATTAATAAAGAAAAGGCGATGTTGTACGGTGTGGCACCAAAGCAAATTGCTTACACCATAAATATGGCTTTGTCTAACCGAGCCATCACTAATTTGTACGATGAAGATGCGGTAAATCAAGTTGGATTGGTGTTAGCATTGGAGGAAAAAGAAAAATCAACGTTACAGGATATTTCGCAATTAAAAGTGAAGTCCAACCAAGGCTCTATGATTCCTATTGCCGATTTGGTAGATATTAAGCAAACCACAGCGGCCAAGAGTATTTATCACAAAAACCAAAAACGAGTGGTTTATGTTTTGGCTGATATGGCTGGTAAATTAGAGAGTCCTGCCTATGCCATTTTAGGTATGGAAGAAAAACTCAAAGAAATTCCAATACCAGAGGGTTTTGAAATAAATGAAATGTATCTAGGTCAACCCGATTTTGAAGATAATTACACAGTAAAATGGGATGGCGAATGGCAAATTACGCTCGAAGTGTTTAGAGATTTAGGGATTGCCTTTTTAGGCGCGATTATATTAATCTATATCTTAATTGTAGGCTGGTTTCAGAACTTTAAAGCACCAATTGTGATGATGGTGGCGATTCCTTTATCCTTAATAGGAATTATTATAGGACATTGGATTATGGGGGCCTTTTTTACAGCAACATCTTTTATAGGTATGATTGCTTTAGCAGGAATCATGGTAAGGAACTCCGTATTGCTGATTGATTTTATCAACTTGAGAACTGCGGATGGTATTCCATTAAAACAAGCTGCCATTGAAGCTGGGGCGGTGCGTACCACACCAATTTTGTTAACAGCAGGAACAGTGGTTATTGGAGCCTTCGTTATTTTGTTTGATCCGATATTTCAAGGTTTAGCCATATCACTTATGGGAGGAACCATAGTGAGTACATTCCTTACACTTTTGGTTGTGCCATTGGTGTATTATATGATTGAAAAGAAAAATTATAAAGAATGATGGGATTCTGAAACAAGTTCAGAATGACAAAGAACAAAATCTACGAGGTTTCAAAAACCTTTAAGGTATGGAAATGTTAAGATGGTTCTCGATACAATACCGAAGGTATCCGGAATCACTCGAACTGATTGAGATAGCTTGTCGCAATAAATCCTGCAAGGTTTCAAAAACCTTGTAGGTATGAAAAAAGTGATTTAAAGAACAAAACCTACGAGGTTTCAAAAACCTCACAGATTAATAACAAAAATGAGCAATATGAAATTAGTCATCGTTACAGCAGTCGAAGAATTTCAAAAAGACGTTTTGAAACTCTTCAAAAACGCACATATTGAAAACTTTAGCTCATCAGATATTGATGGCTATAAAAACGGATCATCCGTATTAATGGCGTCCAATTGGTTTTCAGGACCAAAAGGCGGCAATCAATCTGGTATGTTTTTCTCTTTTACAGAAGAAGAACACATTGAAGCCTTATTCAATTTAATCGAAGAATTTAATAAAAACTTAGAAACAAATAATCCTATTAAAGCGGTTGTAGTTCCTATTGAAAAATTTATATAAACTAAAAATTAATTAAAATGTTAAATACTTATTTCAGAGTTATCGTTGGTTCTATGGTGCTTTTAAGCGTTGTGCTAACCCAATTTGTGGATTCAAACTGGTTGTGGTTGACCGTTTTTATTGGGGTCAATTTAATTCAATCGGCCTTTACAAAATGGTGCTTACTAGAAACTATTCTGCAAAAATTAGGACTTAAAAAAGAGGGTGGTAGTTGCAAAACTTGCTAATTTTTTGATGTACTGGTGTAACAATTTGAGAGTTTTATCGTCTTTATAGTATAAATCATTAGTCATGGAATCAAATTATTACACACTCAAACGAACAGACAGTCAGCTCATTGTTATTACGCACCTTTCACAATTATTAACTTATCTTACAGGTTTTGGCGGACTCCTTGTTCCATTAATCATTTGGGCAACGCAAAAGGATAAGGTTGAAGCTATGGATGTCCACGGAAAAGCGATTTTAAACTTTCAGTTGAGCATCATTATATATTCTATCATTAGCATTCCTTTAATACTCGTTTTTGGATTGGGAATTCTAACCTTAATATTAGTCGGCATTTTAGCCTTCGTTATGCCAATAGTAAATGCTATAAAAGCTAGTAATGGCGAATTACCGAGCTACCCCTTGACTATTAATTTTATTAGTTAAGTATTAAAACATAAAGCAATTAAAAGGGTTCACTGTTTGGTGGACCTTTTTTTTGTTTCTGAAAAGCGTGTATTCTTTTTACTGTCTTCGACAATTTATAATCATAAAAATCATAACTTATTAAAAATGTATTAATTACGATAGTTTTGATTTCATTTTGGGTGTCCCAGCAACGA
>CAYMDB010000215.1:0-5611 GCA_964388865.1 uncultured Flavobacteriaceae bacterium | reverse complement strand
TTTAAAACAAATTTCTAAAAATTCATCTTAACCCACAAACTTTTTGCTTGACCCACGATACGTTAGATATAGTGTTTCATCATGCAACTGAAAAGGGACGTTATAACCAACATCTACATCATTTAGCCGATACTTTTTATTGATATAATTATAGAACTCCTCAGGGTCTTTAGGATCTTTAAAAATGAAAGCCGTTTCTCTAGGCATTTTCTTTTGAAACTTCTTAGCTACCATAACTTTGTAGTCTTCATTCTTAAACTTAGGTGCAAATTTTACGGGAATACATGCGGTTATCGCTAAGCAAGAGGCTAGGAGTACTAACTTTTTCATAGGCTGATAGGTTTCGCTTGAGTTATCAATAATTATACCAAGCAACTAGGACTTTTTCTTTATATAATAAGCGTCTAGAACAGATTTCCGTCCAATGGTTTTAGTAATAATATCCTTTTCTAAATCCCAACCGCGTGCAGGGGAATAGTCTCTTCCATACCAAATAATTTGAAGGTGAAGATCGTTCCAAAGTTCCTCTGGGAATAAGCGCTTGGCATCTTTTTCAGTTTGCACTACGTTTTTTCCGTTGGTTAAATTCCAGCGATACATTAATCGATGAATATGAGTATCAACAGGGAATGCAGGGATATTAAACGCCTGAGATAAGACTACAGCCGCAGTTTTATGTCCAACTGCAGGTAGAGCCTCTAAGGCTTCATAGGTTCTGGGAACTTCCCCATTGTGTTGATCAATTAAAATATGGGATAGTCCATAAATTCCTTTACTTTTCATAGGTGATAAACCTACGGGTTTTATAATTTCTCTAATCTCTTCCACACTGAGTTTTATCATATCGTAAGGATTATCTGCTCGCTCAAATAATAAGGGTGTTATTTTATTGACGCGTACATCTGTACTCTGAGCAGACATTAAAACGGCAATTAATAAGGTGTAAGGATCTTTATGCGCTAAAGGCACGGGAATTTCAGGATAGAGCTTATTTAACGTATTAATAACAAATTCTACCTTTTCTTGTTTCGTCATTCGTTGTATTTTTACCTAAACACAAATTTAAGCAATTATGACACAATTAAAAGTAGGAGATAAGGCACCAGAATTTTCAGGTTTAGACCAAGACGGAAATACCGTAAGACTCAGTGATTATAAAGGAAAAAAACTCGTAGTGTTCTTTTATCCTAAAGCAAGCACGCCAGGTTGCACCGCAGAAGCCTGTAATTTAAACGAAAATTACGATCGTTTTAAGGCGAAGGGTTATGAAATTTTAGGAGTTAGTGCAGATAGTGCTAAACAGCAATCAAATTTTAAAAATAAGTACGATTTTCAATATCCACTTTTAGCTGATGAAGACAAAGCTGTTATTGAAGCTTTCGGAGTTTGGGGACCAAAGAAATTTATGGGAAAAGAATACGACGGCATACATAGAACTACCTTTGTTATTGATGAAAACGGCATTTTAGAGGATGTGATTACTAAGGTAAAAACAAAAGCTCATACCGATCAGATCTTAACCAATTAAGATGAGGTTTTGCCATAAAAGAGCGACTTTTAAACTACATAATGTAACTGAAAAGTCGCTTTTAATTCTATGTTTATAAATTAACTTTTATGCATCACCTCTTCAGATTCCCAGCCAAATAAGCTTTTCTCTTTAATTAATTTTGAAACCCCTTCTGGTAACATACCTTCCCAGCCGTCTTCGCCATTCACTATCATTTTAAGAACAGTTCTTGAGAAAACCGATAAGTTAGAAGCATCAAAATCTGTAATATCTACTACTTTTCCGTTGTACTTAAAGAACTTATAAAGCTCTTTCATTCTTGGGTGAACTTTAAGATTTTCGCTTGTGGTTAAACTGCCGTCTTGGTTTTCCATAGGATAGAGATACACACGTAAATCTTTATAAAATAATTTACCAAAGGCTTCAAGAATGCCACCGCTTAAATGACGGTAATATTTTTCATCGAAAATATCAACGAGATTGTTAACGCCCATTGCTAAGCCCATTCTGTTTCGGGAATATTGAGAGAAATATTCAACGAGTTTATAATACTCTTGAAAGTTAGAAATAAGTACCGTCTGACCCAAGGAACAAAGTAATTTGGCACGATCCATAAAATCTTGCTCATCAATTTTTCCTTCGGCTCTTAAGTTAGACAATGTTATTTCAAAAATAACCTGTGTTTTATCTTTATCAACCTTATTTTCTTTGATGAACATTTCATAAGACTTTTCAAACATGTCCATGTTCACCTTGGTTACAGGTCTAAAACTTCCTCTTAAGGCTAATATATTTTTCTTGTAAAGCACACGAGCAGGCAAAACGTTATTGCCATCTGGTGCAAACATTACGGCGTCTGTCATGCCATTTTTCACAAGCTGCAAGCTCATTAAGCGATTATCTACTGCTTTAAAAGCTGGACCAGAAAAGTTAATCGTGTCAATTTCTAACTGATCTTTATCTAAATGGTCATATAAATAACGCAATAATTTACGCGGTTGATTGTATTTGTAAAACGCACCATAAATTAAGTTTGTTCCTAATTTTCCGAGTGTTTCTTGTTGCAAACGTGCATCGGTTTCTTTAAACCGAATATGAAGTACAATATCGTTATAGGCTTCGTCTGGCGCAATTTGATATTTAATACCAACCCAGCCATGACCCTTGTATTTTTTTGCAAAGTCAATTGTGGCGACGGTATTGGCATATGAGAAAAATATTTTGTTCGGATTATTTTCACGCGTAATGCGTTCTTCCATTAAGCGCACTTCATGGTTTAGCATTTTTCGCAGCCGTGCTTCAGTCACATAGCGCTTATCGTCTTCAATTCCATAAATGGCATCGCTGAAATCTTTGTCATAGGCAGACATAGCTTTAGCAATAGTTCCAGACGCTCCGCCAGCTCTAAAAAAATGACGCACGGTTTCTTGTCCTGCACCAATCTCAGCGAAGGTACCATAGATGTCCGCATTAAGATTAATACGTAAGGCTTTGTCTTTTAGTGACGGAATATTTTCAAATTGCGTGTCACCTCGGTACGTTATTTCCTCCATATAGTTTGGGTTATATCGTTTTCGCAAAGGTATCAATTTACGCTTGCAAACAAAAAAATAACCTTATTTTTGTCACAAACTAGTCAGCTTTGAAAATTACATTTTTAGGAACAGGCACCTCACAAGGAGTTCCGATTATTGGTAGTACGCATCCTGTTTGTTTAAGCAATAATTCTAAGGATAAAAGACTCAGGGTATCGGTATTAGTAGAGTGGGATGAGTATACATTTGTGGTGGACTGCGGTCCCGATTTTAGGCAACAAATGCTCAGCGCCAAGGTGCGAAGAATTGACGGTGTTATTTTTACTCACGAACACGCAGACCATACCATGGGTTTAGATGATATTAGACCTTTTTTCTTCAGACAAGGAGATATCCCACTTTACGCTCATCAAAGAGTTTTTAAGGCCTTAGAAAAACGTTTCGATTATATATTTACAACCAAAACAAAATATCCTGGCGTACCCACGGTTATTAAAAACGAAATTAAAAATGCTCCGTTTACCTTAGGTAACATTGAGGTGATCCCAATTGATGGCTTACATTATAAGTTGCAGGTTTTTGGCTATAGATTTAAGGACTTCGCCTATCTCACAGATATGAAAACTATTGAAGATGAGGAAATTAAAAAGCTTAAAAATCTCGAGGTTTTGGTCGTGAATTGTTTACGAGAAGAACCTCACATTTCTCACTTTAATTTAGAGGAAGTCCTAGCGTTTATAACTATAGTAAAACCCAAACGTGCCTATCTCACCCATATTAGTCATTTATTAGGATTTCATGACGAGGTACAACAACGGTTGCCTAAAAATGTTTTTTTAGCTTATGATAATTTACAAATTACCATATAATTATGAAGAGTAGAATTTTAATGTACTTATTTGTATTCTCAGTACTGTTAATTGTTTTTCAGTATGTGAACTCAAAAAACATCATAGATAAGTACGAAAAAGATATAAAGATTTATAAAACTAAAATTTCTGAAAAGGAAAAAGCGATTATAAATTTAGAAGAAGAAAATTTTGAACTTAACTATTTTAATATTGATAGAAACGAAGATGCTTTAACGTATTTTGAAGCTCAAGGCTATGATACCGAAGAATTAATTCCGGCAATTATTGATGGTTTATACACAATGAATAATTACGAAGGTGATGAACATCCATTGGTGCCTTATGTATCCATGACAGATTCTAAATTACTCATTAACAAAGTAAGAGTACTTAACCATAAATGGATCGTAGCTAACTTTACAGATGGTAAATATTGGGGTGAAATTTTTCTAACCTACAGTATTGACGAAAATAATGACCTCAAGTACAAATTAGTGGAGCACTTTTTATATCCTAAAGTGGCGAACTAAATATACTTCTGTAACCAATTTTTAAGATCGACAAAATTTTGTGGTGCAACACCATGTCCTACGGGATATTCTGAATAGACATAATTAATATTTAGCGCTTTTAAAAACTCGGGCGCCTTTCTTGCCCAGTCCACAGGAATTACTTGATCTACAGACCCATGAGAACAAAAGAAATTGAGATGAGCAACATCACCTTGTTCAATCTTTTTAGGTAAAATAGCTTCATTTACGTAACCGCTTAACGCCACAATATTCTTGACTTTTTTTGGATAGTTTAAAGCTACAGCATAACTTAAAATAGTGCCTTGGCTAAAGCCGAGAAGCGTTACATTTTTTGAATTGACAGGATAATTCTTACATGCGTAATCGATAAATTCTGAAATTAAATTCACAGACTGTTTAGCTTGTTCATTATCACTCCATTTTCCTTTTTCAGCATCAAAATTAATGGCGTACCAAGCGTTTCCGTAGGGTTGCATAGTGTAAGGCGCTCTCAAAGAAATAATAAATAAGTCCTTTGGTAATTCTGAAGCAAATGAAAATAAATCGTTTTCATCACTTCCATAGCCATGGCACATTATTAACAAAGGTGCATTTTCTTTTAAGCTTGATGGTCTGCTAATATAGTGGAGTTGTGTCATTTGTATGAGCCTATAGATTTAAATAAGTTTTGAAAAAAATCACCAAGTATAGGGATTCTATTCGCTTTACCAGTAATGGCACCATAAATGCCATAAAGAAAAAGAACTGAGAAAAAAATCCAAAACGAAATACTCACCATAAGACTGTCTAAACTACTAATAATATAGCCAAGCGCTATATAAAGCAATCCTAATCCTAAGGCTTGTCTAATATGAAAAAAAGTAAAAGCATTTCGCCTTTCTTGATTCATAAAAAAAGCGATCAAAGTTCCAATAAGTGTTAAATATGCTACGAGCGCTAAAGTTTTTCCTTCGTTTACGGAGTTGTCATTCATTATTTTAAAATCAATTTATTATTAGCGAGAACACCATAGGTTTCACCTTTTAAAGTTTTTCCTAAAAAGGAACTATTTTTAGATTTTGAAATGATATGCGATAGGTTGAATGTGTAGCTGCTATCTGGATTAAACAAGGTTAAATTTGCCTCTTGACCTTCGTTTATGGTAAATTCAGCAATACCAAATCGAGACTTTCCTTGTGTTAA
>CAYMDB010000214.1:0-5617 GCA_964388865.1 uncultured Flavobacteriaceae bacterium | reverse complement strand
GTCTAAAATACCGTTGGCCTTCAATCGAGGTGAGCTCAATAGAAATTTAGGTTTGTATTATGGTCCAACAGACAGTAAAACCTTAAAAGTTTACGATAAAGGGCTAGAGGAAAGTATTCCTTTTGGCTGGGGAATTTTTGGCTGGATTAATAAAGCCATTTTTATACCCTTATTCGGATTCTTAAGTGGGTTTTTACCTTACGGAATTGCGATTATCGTAATGACCATTCTAGTAAAAATAGTATTGTCATTTGTACAATATAAGCAGTTTTTATCTCAGGCAAAAATGAAAATTTTAAAGCCGGAATTAGATGCGATTAGAGAAAAGCACAAAGACAATAAATTAAAAGCCCAACAAGAAACAATGGCATTGCAGAACAAAGCAGGTGCCAGTCCGTTGAGTGGTTGTTTACCCGGACTGATGCAGATTCCTGTGTTTTATGCCTTGTTTATGTTCTTCCCAACGGCTTTCGCGTTGAGGCAAAAAAGCTTCCTATGGGCAGACGATTTAAGTTCTTACGACTCTATTTATAATTTACCTTTTAATATCCCATTTTACGGTGATCATGTGAGTTTGTTTCCAATTTTAGCAGCCATCGCCATTTTCTTTTACATGAAAATGACTACAGGACAGCAAATGGCAACTCAACCAACACAAGAAGGGATGCCAGATATGGCGAAGATGATGAAGTACATGATTTACTTTTCACCACTATTAATGTTAATCTTCTTTAATAATTACGCCTCAGGTTTAAGTTTGTACTACTTTATTTCAAACTTAATTAGTATTGGGATTATGTTAGTCATTAAAAACTACATTATTGACGAAGATAAAGTTTTAGCAAAAATTGAAGTGAGCAAAAGCAAGCCTAAGAAACAAAATAAGTTTCAAAAGAAAATGGCTGAAATGATGGAGCAAGCCGAACAGCAAAAGCAGGCACAGCAGAAAAATAAAAAGAAATAAGAGTAAATAGTAAGAAGCATATTTAATTAAAAAAAAGCTGTGGTGTATTAACCAGGGCTTTTTTGTTTGCGTCGTTTTTTATGTGTTTTTAGTGTTCTCAGAGGCGCTTTAACGGATCTGTTATTTTACATTAACCCTTTAATTTGCTTGGGGTCGCACAAAAAAAAACCATGATGAAAATAACATGTAAAACAGGTAATGGTAATTATAGGTTGATCAAGGTAAATATGCTGTGCATCATAAAGGCTTGAAACCGCTAAACGAAAATCGATATTGGTACAATTATAGGAAATAAGCTCAGAATTACGACTAGGAAGTTACTGAATGTTACAAGCTCTTGACTATTTTTAAAAGGTCAAAAGTATTACCAATAAAAATTTTACCAACAGAGAGTTACCAAAAATCTAAGTTCTGGTAATTGAAAAAGCCTTTTGTGGTTTTACAAAAGGCTTTTTACTAACTAAATCAATCAATATAAAAATGAGGTCATTACCCTCGATTTTTCTTTTTCAAGATATTAATCTTGAAGTGGTAATAAAACGGTATCAATAACATGTACAACACCATTTATACTTTGAATATCCACTAATGTAGTTATTATTTGACTCACACGCTCGTTAGGATCTGTTAACGTAAATGCAACATTATCAGCAGTAATATCTCCACCTAAGGCAGTGACTGTGCCATTTGGTAATCCACTAGACTGAACATTAGTGCCTACTATATGCATTAATAAAACGGCATCAACAGTTGCAGGATCTAAATCACCTAAAGCAGTATTCCCTGAAGGGTCTAACTCTAATAGTAAATCAGCAAAAGCATCGTTGGTTGGGGCAAAAACAGTAAATGGTCCAGCAGCTGGATTAGAAACTGTTTCTATATAAGGAACTGTCGGTGTTCCTGTATCCGCAAGAACAAGAGCATCCACCAAACTACTTAGCGCAGGATTTGTTGTTGCAAATGTAGCGATGGTCGGAAGCATAATTACAGTGTTAACAATGTGTACAATTCCATTAGTGGCGGTGTTATCAGCATTGGTAACTGTAGACATTCCGTTTAACATAACCCCATTTGAAGTGGTGAAATAAAGGCTTAAATTGGCGTCGTTTGGACCTGTTGCACCGGTATTGGCGTATCCCGAGCCGGCAGCAACTAAATCTGTAGAACTGATAGTTTCACCTATGATAACGTGATTCAATAAAATGTTCTTTACTAAAGCTTCTTGCTCAACCGTCATATTATCTAAATCAATGCCAGTTGCGGCTAATAAATTTGTAAAGGCTTCGTTGGTTGGAGCAAACACTGTGAAGGGTCCAGGACCTTGTAAAGTACTTACTAAATCTGTGGCTGTTAAGGCCGCAGCTAGTGAGGTCAAATCATTGTCAAGTGCTAAATCTACAATGGTAAAAGTAACTTCAACAGGTGCGCCAGCAACATCTAGAGACGCACATATTCCTGCAGTGCCAACTAAATTTAGTACATCTCCTCCAGTAGTTGTACCAAAGTTTATGACGCTTAGGTCTAGATAATTAGAATCAGTACTATCTGAGGTTTCAGCTACTAGGGTGTGAATAGTGTAAGATCCCGCCGTTGTTACATCAAAACTAGGTGCAGCTCCAGCGTCTTCTATAACTAATTCTGAACCTGAAGTTAGTACATAAGTAACTTCATAATTTTGCGGTACACTAATATTACCGTCAGGGGTCGCGCTGATTGTAGCAGTACCGTTAGATAAGGAAACTGAGGAGGCACTCGCCGTTAATGTACCTGCGTCTGCCGTGCAGACATTGATTGGTTCATTGCCGTCATCATCACTACATGCAGTTAAACCTAGAACCACTAGAAATACTGGTAGTAATTTGATTGTTTTTGAAATAATTTTCATTTTTTTGAGTTTTAAATTGTTCAACATTACCAAACCACTATTGGTTTGTTTAACGAAAATACATAATGATTAAACAAAAAGAAATTTTAACCCTGTTTTTTACAATAATTTTAACAACTCTATGGGCTCAAAAAACAGTCAATCAGTTCGATAAAGACGGGAAACGCGACGGTTTCTGGACAAAGAACTATGATAAAACCGATGAGAAGCGCTATGAAGGTGTTTTTAAACATGGAAAAGAAATTGATACCTTTAAATACTATACCTTATCCAATGGCAAAAGTGTTTTAAGTGCCGTAAAGGTGTTTAATGAAAACAATAACTTCGCAGCTGTTACCTTTTTAGCTTCCAATAAAAAAGTGATTAGTGAAGGTCATATGAATGGAAGACATTTTGTAGGACAGTGGATTTTTTATCATAAAAATTCGAAGGCTAAAATGATTGTTGAACATTACAACGAAGAAGGAGAACTAGACGGTGAACGCAACGTATACTATGAAAATGGCAATACTGCAGAAAAAGGAAGCTATAAAAATGGAAAGCTAAACGGTGAATCTAAATGGTTTACTGAAAACAAGGTGTTAATAAAAGAATCCGCTTATAAAGATGACCAACTGCACGGTGAAACCATAAATTATGATGCATCAGGTAACATAACCTCAAAAGGAAACTATGCTGAAGATAAAAAAGTAGGCATTTGGTCTTACTACAAAGGCGGCAAGCTTACTAAGGAAATTAATCATACCACTAATAAGGTGATTTCAAAACAGAAATAGTTTAAGACTATTAAGCTCATAGTATTTTGATATGGCAATCCTAGAACGATTGCTTTTTTTATTTTGTAATTTTGCACGACATTTTCAGACATACATTATAAAATAAATTTTTTGTGAAACGAGTTATAGTAGGCCTTTCAGGCGGAGTGGATTCTAGTGTTGCAGCTTTTCTTCTAAAGGAACAAGGCTACGAGGTAATTGGGCTATTTATGAAAAATTGGCATGATGATTCTGTGACCATATCAGATGAATGTCCTTGGCTAGAGGATAGTAACGATGCCATGCTCGTTGCGGACAAGTTGGGTATTCCTTTTCAAACGGTAGATTTAAGTGTGCAATACAAAGAACGCATTGTAGATTATATGTTTGGCGAATATGAAAAAGGACGTACACCAAACCCAGATGTGCTTTGCAATAGAGAAATTAAGTTTGATGTTTTTATGGACATTGCCACGGAGCTTGGTGCCGATTATGTAGCAACTGGCCATTATTGCAGAAAGGGAATTATTGAAAAAGACGGCGAAATAGTGTATCAGCTGCGAGCGGGTCTCGATAATAATAAAGACCAGTCCTATTTTTTGTGTCAGTTGTCCCAAAAGCAATTGGCAAAAGCTTTATTTCCAATAGGAGAATTAACAAAACCAGAAGTAAGAGCCATTGCGAAAGCTCAGGATTTAATCACGGCAGAGAAAAAAGATTCGCAAGGCTTGTGTTTTATTGGCAAAGTGAGGCTTCCAGAGTTTTTACAACAGCAATTAAAACCTAAAGAAGGGGTAATTGTTGAAATTGATGAGACTTTTGAAAACTACAACCGTACGCTTCCAGAGTTTAATTCAAAAGAGAAAGAACTAGAATTTTTATCTCAAAAACTACGTTATGCTACTGCAGACGGTAAAGTTGTGGGTAAACATCAAGGTGCGCATTATTTTACGAAAGGCCAACGAAAAGGTTTGGCTGTCGGCGGCACCAAAGAACCACTTTTTATTATTGAAACTGATGTTACTGAAAATGTCATTTACACAGGTCAAGGGAAGCAACATCCTGGTTTACTTCGTAACGTTTTATTTGTACGTAATGAAGAATTACATTGGATCAGGGAAGATTTAAAATTAAAAGAAGGCGAAACCCTATCGGTTTTGGCGCGAATTAGATACCGTCAGCCCTTAGAAAGCGCTATTTTATATAAAGTGAATTCCGGATTATATGTCGAATTCGAAAACAAACAATCCGCCATTACAGAGGGTCAATTCGTAGCCTGGTATCTTGCCGATGAATTAGTAGGTTCTGGAGTTATTTCTTAAATTGCAATAAAAGAAAAACCATGTTTCAAAAAATTGCATTGCTTTTATTGCTTTTCGTTTCAGTTACTAGTGTTGCGCAAGAAGATGCGTGGATCTACCTCGTGGATAAACCCAATGCTTCTGTTGCCTTAGCAAATCCGGTCTCAATACTTACCCAAAAATCCATCACAAGAAAACAGAATCATGGCATAAGCATCGATTTTAGAGATGTTCCTGTTCACGAACCCTATATTTCCGATTTAAAATTACAAGATGGCATAACGGTTTTAGCCAAATCGAAATGGTTTAACGCTGTTCATGTGCGCGGAACCGAAGTGGCTATTTCAGCTCTGGAAGCCTTAGATTTTGTCGATTTTATTGATTTTGCAAATTCAAATTTAAATACGGCTTTACGTTCAAATCAAACTGAAGATAAAATGCATACCGAAAATGAAGCCATAATCTTCACCTACGGAAGTACACAAAATCAGGTTGAAATGATAAATGCTGATAATTTGCACAGCGCCGATTTTACGGGTGATGGCATTACGATTGCGGTTCTAGATTCCGGATTTCCAAATGTTAATTCCATGGGTGCCTTTCAGCGCTTACGAGATCAGAATGGTTTAATGGGAGGTTACGATTTTGTAAATCGAGATACAGCTATTTACACGAGCACACTAAGTTCACACGGAACACGCGTATTGAGCAC
>CAYMDB010000213.1:0-5639 GCA_964388865.1 uncultured Flavobacteriaceae bacterium | reverse complement strand
AATAGATTTATGAGAAAACATATTGTTGCTGGAAACTGGAAGATGAATAACGATTTGCCACAAACGGAACTTTTAATAACAGAGCTCGTTAAACAAAAACAGACCTCAGATGCTGAGGTGATGATTGCACCAACGTTTACCAACCTATGGGAGGCTTTTGAAGCCTTGAGACAAGAGTCCATTGAAGTGATCGCTCAAAATATGCACTTTGCAGAAAATGGAGCTTATACAGGTGAAATTAGTGCGAGTATGTTAAAGAGTATTGGTATTTCAACCGTAATTCTTGGCCATAGTGAGAGACGTGCTTATTTTAATGAAACGGACGAATCTTTAGCGAAAAAAGTGGATGCCGCTTTAGCTCACGATATGCGGGTGATTTTTTGTTTTGGTGAAGAGCTTGCAGATCGAAAAGCAGGAAAGGAAGAAACGGTTGTAGAAAATCAAATAAAAAAGGCTTTATTTCATCTCGAAGCAGAGGCTTTTAAGAATATTGTTTTAGCCTATGAACCCGTTTGGGCCATTGGCACTGGTGAAACTGCGAGTCCGGAACAAGCCCAAGATATGCATGCCTTTATAAGAAAGACCTTAGAATCTAAATACGGTCATTCAGTCGCTGATGATATGACCATTTTATACGGTGGCTCTGTAAAGCCAAATAATGCCAAAGAGATTTTCTCTAAACCAGATGTTGATGGAGGGTTGATAGGTGGTGCGGCTTTAAATGCAAAAGATTTTTATGCTATTGTGAACGCGTTTTAGTAATGTCAAACACAATTTATTTAGGCTATAATTTTAAAGTAAAACCACTTCAACCTGGTGCAGAAATTTTAATTGCAGAACTCGGTTACGCCGGTTTTGAAAGTTTTGTAGAAACAGAAGAAGGCGTTACGGCATATATTCAAAAAGACGAATGGCATGGCCATATTTTGGATGATATCCAGATTTTAAATTCTAATGAATTTGAAATCAGCTATACTTCCGAAGAGATTGAACAAACCAATTGGAATGAAGAGTGGGAAAAAAACTTTAATCCTATTGTGGTTGATGAATTGGTAACCGTTAGAGCACCGTTTCATGAAAAAACAGCTACAAAATTCGACTTGATTATTGAGCCAAAAATGAGTTTCGGCACAGGTCATCATGAAACAACACATATGATGATTCAGCATATTTTAAAAAATGATTTTAAGGGGAAATTGGTTTTAGATATGGGTTGTGGCACGGGCGTACTAGCAATTTTAGCTGAAAAAGTGGGTGCTTCAAAATTAGATGCCATTGATATAGACAACTGGTGCTTTTTAAACAGTATTGAAAATGTAGAACGCAATCAATGTCATAAAATTTCGGTTTACGAAGGTGATGCGGGTTTGCTAAACGGAAAAGCTTATGATATCATCATTGCTAATATCAATAGGAATATATTACTTCAGGATATCGAAGCCTATTCAAAATGTTTAACTACTGATGGACTATTGTTTTTGAGTGGTTTCTACAAGGAAGACATCCCATTAATTGAAGCCGAATGTCATAAACAGATGTTAAAATTGACTGAAACCCTCGAAAGAGGTCAGTGGGTTTCATTAAAATTCATAAATTAGTGGAAATTAAATTCCATTAAGTTTTCCACACTGGGAAATGTCTGAAAGGCAAAAGGGTTATGAGTACAAAAGAAAAATATTCCGAAGAGCTACTTCTAGAGGAAGAGGTACTAAAACAAAACGAAATCGTGCTATTTAATGACGACGTCAATACCTTTGACCACGTCATTGAAACTTTAATTTATGCCTGCGATCATATGCCAGAGCAAGCAGAGCAATGTGCTTTATTAGTGCATTATAAAGGAAAATGCACAGTGAAAACAGGGTCTTATAACGACTTAAAACCGCGTTGCTCTAAATTATTAGAAGCGGGTTTGAGCGCTGAAATTGTTTAAAAATAAAACAATAACACGTTACGTTAAGGCCGTTGAGATGAAAATTAAATCATCAATAGGTTTTTAATTGATGGTATAATCTCTACTAAAAGTTTTACCTATTTTTTAACCTTGCAAGTATTAGCGCCGAATAAGGTATACAGCGGACAGAAACTTATAAAGCTAGTCAATAAAAAGATTATTGCCAACGCCATAAGCACATAAGCTAAGGTGCCTTCAATGACATTAAAATAGTAGAGCAGGGCAATACCAATAGCGAGAATTATTCTTATTCCTTTATCTAAGCTTCCCATATTTTTTTTCATAATGACGAGGTGTTTATTTACTTTGATAAACTTACTAAAAAAAATTGGATAAAGAGATTAGTGTGGAAGTTTATCTTTTAATACGCCGTAGAGATAAGTGCCAAATATGGCAGCAGTGAGCACAACTACAATAGAAAAGGCACCTGTGCCAATTAAAATATACATTGGTCCAGGACAAGCGCCACACAAGGCCCAGCCTAGGCCAAAAAGCGTGCCGCCAATAATGTAGCGTTTATAGCCAAGTTCTTTTAAAGGGACTCGCAGAAGTGAACCATTAGTGGCCTTTACCTTCATCATTTTGGCAAGTGATAATAGCAAAACTCCAGTAATTACAGCCGTCCCAATAATGCCATACATATGAAAGGATTGAAACTTAAACATTTCAAAAATACGATACCAAGATACGGCCTCCGATTTGGTTAATACAATTCCGAAGAACATCCCAACTATAAAAAACTTTACAAATTTTTTCATTTTAGAATAGAATTGGATAGATAAGATGAATCATAATTAATCCTCCTATAAAAAAGCCAATTACAGCAATCAGAGATGGTAATTGCAAACTACTAAGACCAGTAATAGCATGCCCAGAGGTACAGCCACCAGCATAGCGTGTGCCAAAACCAACTAAAAACCCACCGATGGTAAGTATGAGAATACCCTTCCAACTAAAAACGGCATCCCAACTAAACAACTCAGGTGGCAAGAGACTTTGGCCGGCATTATTAAAACCTAAAGTACTTAAATCGGCAATGGTATCTTCATTTAAATCAATATTAATAGGATTTGATAAAAACTGATGTGCAATAAATCCGCCAAAAATAGCACCCAAAACAACGACTAAGTTCCAGCGTTGACTTTTCCAATTGAAATCAAAGAATGCAACTCGTTTTCCAGCTCCGCCAATAGCACAAAGGGTTTTTAAATTTGAAGACATCCCAAAGGTTTTTCCAAAGTAGAGCAATAAAAACATGACAATGGCAATAATAGGTCCTGAAACATACCAAGGCCAAGGTTGAAAAATTATGTCCATATTTAAATGTTAAGATTGAAGCCTCAGTGTTTTTAAAAGTCTAAAACCGTAATTTTATTGCGGCCTAAGGCTATTTTTTGTTCTTTCTCTAATTGTTTCAGTAGTCGAGAGATCACAACCCTTGAAGTGTGTAAATCTTCAGCTATATTTTGATGTGTAATTTCTAAATCCGTAGAGGCCGAAAGTTTTACTTTATCTGTGAGATATTTAAACAAACGCTGATCCATTTTCATAAATGCTAAAGTATCGATGGTTTCTAGCATTTCATCAAAACGAATTTGATAGCTCTGAAGTATAAAGTTTCTCCAACTCTCATTTGTATGAAACCAAGTTTTCATGTGGTCTATGGGAATCATTATTACCACAGCGTCTTCATCTGCAATAGCTCTTATTTTACTCACCGATTTGCCCATACAGCAAGTAAGAGACATGGCGCAGGTGTCACCAGATTCTAAGACATATAAAAGGAGTTCATTGCCCTCTTGGTCTTCTCTTAAAACTTTAATATTTCCTTTGATAAGTAAGGGTATAGATATCAAATCTTGACCAATATCGATTATGATATCATTTTTCTTAAAGGTCTTTAGCTGGGCGACATTAGAAATATCATCAATAATGCTACTATCAAATAAATAGCTAAAGGGTTGTAGTATATTTTTCTCTATCATTTGTCAAAAATAATGATTTACAATTTTGAAATAAATAGTTTGGTAGTTTTTTAATAAATGTAGTATATTTGCATCCACTTTAAAAAGGCCTCGTGGCGCAACTGAATAGCGCACTTGATTACGGCTCAAGAGGTTACTGGTTTGAATCCAGTCGAGGTCACTAAAAAGAATTTTAATTCTTGTCAAAAGCTTGTAAAATCTATGATTTTGCAAGCTTTAGTCGTTTTTAGGGAGTCATAGAATTTGATATGATTTCATGTCTGTTGACCACTACGCGGTCAACAAAAAAATGTTCACGGTCAACATGTTGACCGTGGAACCCTAAAACACTGAAGCATAGTTGATTTGACTTTCGTCTTAATAAGTTTAACCTTAAATACTCCCAACTATGAAGACATCAAACACATTTTCTATCCTATTCTGGATAAATGCTTCACGTGCAAAAAATAATGAAGCAGAAATCTATGCACGAGTAACTGTCAACCAAAAGCGCGTCAACATAAGCCTTAAACGCAAGGTCAACGTTGACCTTTGGAACGTATCTAAAAAACGAGTCAACGGAACAAATGCAACTGCTAGACAAATCAATAGTTATCTCGATGAAACTTACACCCAACTATTTCAAATCTACCAAGACTTAAAATTCAAAGGCGAGCTTATCACAGCGCAATTAATCAAAGCAAAGTATACTGGTGAGGATGACCAGGACGGGAAAACGCTCAATAATATTATCGAGTATCACAATCAAAAAATTAAAAATACTCTGGCGCCTGGCTCAATCCGAAATTTTGGAATTACTGAGAATTATGTGAAGAAATTTTTACTGAAGAAAAAGAAGACGTCCAATATCTATCTCAAGCAACTTAACTATGAGTTTTTAACGGATTTTGAAATCTATCTTTCAAACATTTGGCCAGCCGGACATCCGAAAGCCTTAAGTCATAATACCGTGATGAAACATATTCAGCGATTGCGGAAAATTGTGACACTGGCCTTTCATATGGAATGGATTAACCGAGATCCTTTTGTACGTTGGAAAATGACCTATGAGAAAACACATAGAGAATTCCTTACAGAAATTGAATTAAAAAACCTTGAAGACAAGGTTTTTATTTCAGATCGTCTAGACCGTGTCCGCGATCTATTCGTTTTTAGCTGTTATACCGGCATTACTTATGTAGACATTATGAACTTAACACCTAATCCTGTCGTATTAGGTATGGATGGTGGTAATTGGATAATGACGAAAAGGCAAAAGACTAATACCGTTGTAAAAGTGCCATTATTAGCTCAGGCATTAGATATCGTCAATAAATACAAAGGCCATTAAACGACAGCTGTTAATGGCTCTTTGCTACCAGTCTTAACAAATGAAAAGTTAAACGTATTTCTTAAGGAAGTCGCCAACTTTGTTGGCATCCATAAAAATCTAACCTTTCACATGGCGCGCCATACCTTTGCTACTATTGTAACTTTGTCCAATGGTGTTCCAATAGAAACAGTTTCTAAACTTTTAGGCCACTCAAAAATAGCCACAACACAAATTTATGCTAGAGTGCTGGAGCATAAGGTGAGTAATGACATGAATGCCTTAAAAGACGTTTTACGCAATAAAGAATATCAGGCCGAAAAAAATAATAATAAAAAAACATTGTTGTCCGCTAAAATTACAAAATTAAAAGATAGTACTTCTTAAGCCC
>CAYMDB010000212.1:0-5665 GCA_964388865.1 uncultured Flavobacteriaceae bacterium | reverse complement strand
CTTAGCCCTTCGCTTCACGTCATCTTTTACGCAAAATTGCCGTAGGTCATGGCTTTCGGCTGTGCCGAAATTTAGTTTGACGTCCATTACGAGCTATCTAATAGAATTTAATGTTCTTAATGACAGTTCGAGTGTTTTTTTTTAAGAGCGTAAGCGAGAAAAAAATGTATCGAGAACCCTATCAAAAACCTAAGCACTTCCCACTCAGCTTTTAAAATCGAATTCCGACAGCATCGGAAAACACTGCCGGCAGTATATATGAGTAAAATCCGTTAAAAATGGCTAAAACCTTGGAAGCCATTTAGGATTTTAGGAATGGTTTTAATGGCGCTTTAAGCCATTAAAAATACCTTCGACAGTGAAGGCCTTTTTGATTCGTTTTTGGGCCCTCAAAAATGAATAGCATAAAAAAGGAAAGGGGCTTAAACCTATAAATACGTTCAAAACGATACGACTGGTTTGTTATTTTTTACGTTCTTTTGCCTTGATGCAAAAGAACCAAAACCTCAAGACTTACGACCATTTTGCTAAAGATTTTGTTCGCTACGGCGTAAAAATAAAGTTTATAGGAGTGTTGATTAGTAGGCGTTCGTTGAGGACGTTTTGAATTGTGTTGACTATTTTTTGTTCTTAATGTCAGTTCGAGTGAATCATTTGAGCCAAAAGCGAAAATAATTAGTATCGAGAACCGATTTAAAAACTGGCTTCACTTTAAAAATGCATCTCGATACACTTGCTCATGCTTCGCAAGCACCTGTCATTTTAAAAACTTAAACCCGCGGCAGGCAGGCTCGATGTGACAACAGGTTATAAAACAAACAGTTATGTCAGTTCGAGTGTTTTTTCTGAGCCTGAAGCGAAGAAAAAAAGTATCGAGAACCGTATAAAAAAAATTATTTAAATTAGTTCCTTAATGAAAATCTACTACCTCTACATATTAGAATGCAGCGACGACTCATTTTACACTGGAATGACCAACAATCTCACTAAACGTTTTGTTGAGCACCAAACCGGTAAATACCCAGATTGCTACACCTATACAAGACGACCTGTTAAACTTGTGTTTTATGCTGAGTTTACAGACGTCAATTTAGCTATCGCTGCTGAAAAACAAATCAAAAAATGGTCTAGAAAGAAAAAGCTTGCACTTATCAATGGTGAATTTGAAAAGCTCCCTAATTTAGCTAAGAAGAAATTTAAAAAGAAGGCTTAGTGCTCTATTGCATCTCGATACACTTGCTCATGCTTCGCAAGCACCTGCCATTTTAAAAACTTTAACCCGTGGCAGGCAGGCTCGATGTGACAACAGGTTTTAAAACAAACAGTGATGTCAGTTCGAGTGTTTTTTTAGAGCGAGAGCGCTAAAAAAAATGTATCAAGAACAAGGTCAGTTCAACCTTTTTAAAGAAGGACTACCTTAAGCCACTAAAAAATACTTTGGTATTTCGTATTTTGAGTTTTGGTATTTAAAAACATCACCCCTCTAGCAACCCCTTTAAAACCTCATTCAACCGATCCCCAACTATCGCATTGGTGTAATGTTGCGCCACAAATGCTTTAGGAGCCATTCCTTTATCAATAATAGTAGCTAAAGGCCATTTTGAAATTTCAGTCAAGACCTCAGCAATTTGCGTGGCATCAGGCCGCACCTCTAATACAAGATCATTCTCAAAAGCCTCAGGGAAATTACAGCCCCTAGATATTAAAGGGAATAACCCATAATCCATAGCCTCTAAAACGCTCGAGGGAAAACCTTCACTAAAAGACGGTAAGATATAAATATGACTCTGTAACAACAACCGTTCCTTGGCTGCCTTATAAACCGCACCCTGGTAGTGAACATTAGTGGCCTGAGCTAGTAATGGTTTTAATGCACTTAACTCACCATCATCAGGACCAGCAATATCTAACTGATAATTAGAATCATTAAGCAGAGGACTTTTAAGCCAAGCCTCCACCAAAGGCAAAATCCCTTTTTTGTGATGCAAACGCGCCATAAAAAGCAATCGAACGGGACCATTGAAAGATTTTTGTATGGGCTGCGCTGTTGGTGTAATCCCATTGGGGATATGAACTACCTTAGATCCAAAGACTTTTATTAACCGTGAATACTCGGGTTGGCTTACTGCACGAATAACATCAGCCTTTTGAAGCATATTCTTTTCAAATAGTTGATAATATACAGCCTTTTTTAGCCTTTTTTGCTGCATAGACCATGGCTCTAGCATACCATGTGGTACACTCAACCACTTATAACCCTTTTGGCTCAACGCATGAGCTATTTTTGTTGGCCACCTCCAACAACCATGAGACACCACTAAGGTATTATGCTGTTCTAGGGCATTGGTTTCTATAAATTTATAGAGTTCATCGGTCGTTTTAAAGGAAAAGGACATAACATCTGGATAGTTAAAATCACTATCCTCAGGAAAACCAACATAAGATTGTACACCTTTTTTGGCTAAGTCTGAAGAATTAATTAAAGCAGCATTCCAAATGCCATAATTAACCTGTTTGACGTTATCTATCAAATGAAAAATATTATACACTAATCTTGTATTAATTTGTTTAAGGATTCCGACCAACTATGGGGTGAAAAATTACTGATACACGAAAAAGATTTTAAACCCATGCTATATAAATCTGAAGCCGTTTTAGTACTTAAATCATTTAACACCTCAACTAAATCCTGCTGCTCATCGGCCTTAAACACATAGCCATTAGCATCTAGTAGATCTGGTGCGCAACCACAAGCATCAGAAATAATAATCGGTAAAGACGCCGCCATGGCTTCATTAACTACCAATCCCCAAGGCTCAAAGCGACTCGGCAAAACAAAGCAACTGGCGTTTTGATATAAGCTGGGTAAAGCCTCATAAGCCTGCCAACTTAAGAGTTGCACCTGCTCGGGTTTACGAATAGTACGTTTCAACGCAGATTCTAAGGGGCCGCCTCCAACTAAAGTTAAACCCCAAGTGTCAGATAACTTAGAGGCTTCAAAGGCTTTGATTAATACTTCTAAATTCTTTTCTTCGGCATAGCGTGCCACACACAAAAGCATTGGTTTATGCCCTAAGGCTCGGGCAACATGGTCTTCACTGCGCTCAAATTTAAAATGGGCATTATCTACCACACTATAGCCTATTTGCAGTTGCTTTTCGGGGTAAGCTAAACGTTCATGGAAATGTGCTTTGGCACGGATTCCAGAGACAAAAATACCTTTAACAAAAGCGTTTAAATACCAGCCTTTTACTCGGTCTATGACGGCATTCCCAGCATACCAAGACTCAGCAAACATATAACAATCTATGCCTTTAAGTTTAAGCCAAATTGAAAAGAGCAGGTACTCCCTTCTTCCATAACCCGATAATACCACCTTATCCATCTTTTGGTCGTTAACAAGCTGTTTAAAGCGTTTAAAGCGTTGCCATACATCAGAATCATCGGCTTTTTTTTGGGATAGTACAACATGCTGACTATGGGCCGTATTATCCCAGTGATAAAGCTGATCGCCAGCCCCAATATCTGCGGTGTAAAGTATATCCCTTCTATATAAACTTCTGTAGGCCTCTACCCGACTGCGGTGATAGTCACCCATTCTGTCCCAAACAATTAAAATAGTCATACAGCGTATTTCAATGTGATCATTCTTACAATCTTAATTAATAGCTTCAAAAATAGCCCTTTGATTCAAAAATTTGCGGTAATAGTAAAGAAATAAAAACACAGGCCAAAACGACATCCCAATAAAGGCATAAATACCAGGAAGATCACCCCCTCTTAGCAAAGGAATGAGCGAAGCTACAATGACTCCTTTTATTAAAAAACGCACATGAGATTGGTAGGACTTGGCCAAATAAAACAACCAAGCCAAGAGCTTAGCATATAGTATTGAGAATATAATAATACCCCAAAAACCTCCCTCACCATAGAAAGACCCATAAATACTTTGGGAAATACCCACGGTTCCCTCTTCTGCGTCATTTAAACCCAACTTATTGGCATAGCCACCTAAGGGTTTTCCCGGCCACCACGATCGGGGAATAGGGCGTAATAAAATTTCAACATGCTCTGCCCCCAAAGAAAAATCTAAAAATTTAGGATACACATCCAAAACCATCATAAACCCATCCAACATATTTTGATCTTCCGCGGTAAGAGCACGTTCTAATGCAAGTTCAAGTTGATCATTCCAAGTGGTAGTGGCTAAGTTTGTTTTGCGCGCAACACCTAAGAGCGAAAAAAACAAAACAATGCCAATAGCACCTGGAACTAAATAGCGCAACTTGCGCATGGGGCGCATGTCTTTGAACACTAAAAAGCTAATCCCTATCGCCCAAGACAAAAATACAAAACGTGAGGATGGCGCATAAGATGATAAAATACCGATGATCAAAAAAATAACCGCAGTCGTTTTTTTGCTACCATCTAAATTTCCAGAGATTAAGACTAAGGCCATTAATAAATTAAAACCTCCTAAGCCGAATTTAAACAAATTCAAATAACCAGCGCCCAAAGCTCCACCTCCTGAAAGGGATGCATTTATGATTAAAAACACAATAAATCCGACTGTAATGACCGCTATTTTAGTATTTATGAATTCGGATAACTTTTGGTTTGTATCTATTTGAATTTTCTCCTTCCTTTGATAAATAGATGAAAATCTCTTATAAAATAAACTCAACACCACCGTACCCAAAAACATATAATTCATGGCGGCAATAGCCGATTCGTCGTTCAAGTCAAAAATGTCAAAAGTGTAATTTACCACAACATAATCCAAAACCCCTTCTTGTATCAAACTGTACCTAGAAATCGCTGTGGTATAATAAAATAGCGCTAAAATTAGGGGGATTTCATCGTTTTTACGCAAGTAGTACCGCACTCCTATTACTAATAAAAGAAGGGCACCAATCTGTAAAAATTGAAAATTGAGCATTATAAAGGGGTATTCTTGTGTGTAAAACTACGCGAAAATAGTGGACTTACTAATACATTTTTAAGACGCGCTGCATAGCGCTCCCAGCTTAGAGATTGTATAGTATCTTTGGCTTTGTTAGATAGGGCTTGATAGTCTTGAGGCCTTAACTGCAATAGCCTATCAAAAACTTTAGCTAAATTTTCAACGGATCGGATCTCTACTAAAAAACCATTCTCTCCATGGCTTATCAATTCCGCTCCATAGGTATGTGTTGTGGTAATTACAGGGAGACCTGCCGCCATGGCTTCAACAATGACCAGACCAAAACCCTCAAAAATTGAAGGCAATACCAAATAATCAAAGTCCTTATAAAGACCAAATAAGTCCTTTTGGCTTACAGCACCATGGTAAAACACATGGGCTTTAAAGGCTTTAAAAGCATCTCCGCTGCCTTGTATATGACCATAAATATGCAATTCAATATCCGTTCTCTTATAGTCTTTTATAGCCTCTAACAGATATTTAATCCCTTTCCGCTGGGTCACCGTACCGGCATAAAGTAATTTTATGGGTCTGGTATACGACAGCGCGGTCTTGGGTTCTACCTCAGTCACATCAACACCCAATGGCAAGTATATAATTTGGGACTCTGGAATACCGACGGCCTGCAAGGTGGCTTTAGTAAATTCAGAAGCGGCCACCACATAATCCGCCAAATGGGGTTCTTCAATGAGCCGTAGCTCA
>CAYMDB010000211.1:0-5744 GCA_964388865.1 uncultured Flavobacteriaceae bacterium | reverse complement strand
ATTAGGGCTAACTAAAAAGGCTACTGAAAGCGATATTAAAAAAGCATATCGTAAACTCGCCCGCAAATACCACCCAGATCTCAATCCAAAAGATGCTGTTGCAGAACAAAAATTTAAGGAGATTAATGAGGCTAATGAGGTGTTGAGTCATGCTGAAAACCGTAAAAAGTACGATGCCTACGGTGAAAACTGGCAACATGCTGAAGCCTACGAAAAAGCAAAGCAAGAACAACAACAGTATTCGCGACAACAAAGACCACAAGGAGATTTTGGAGGCTATGATGAAAGTGAGTTTTCAGACTTTTTTAGTTCTATGTTTGGTGGGGCACAAGGACAGCGTGGATCTTCAAAATTTAGAGGACAAGATTTTAATGCAAAGCTACAGCTTAACCTCAAAGATGTTTACTCCACTCACAAACAGACCTTAACCGTAAACAACAAAAGTATCCGTATCACTATACCAGCTGGTATAGAAAATGGTCAGATTATCAAGATAAAAGGTCACGGCGGGAAAGGGGTTAATGGAGGACCAAATGGCGACTTATTCATAGAATTTTCAATCGTCAATTTAACCGATTTTAAAAGAGATGGTGATAATTTACACAAAGCAGTAGATTTAGATTTGTATACAGCCCTTTTAGGTGGTAACATTACCGTTGATACCTTTGACGGACAAGTTAAACTCACCATCAAGCCCGAAACTCAGAATGGCACAAAAGTAAAATTAAAAGGTAAAGGCTTTCCAAAGTATAAAAAAAGTGGTCAGTATGGCGATTTGTACATCACCTATAACATAAAAACACCTACTAAACTAACGACTAAAGAAAAGGAACTCTTTACAGAATTATCAAAACTACGGTAAAATGGAAATGACAAATTATATATCAATTCAGCAGTTTTGTTCAAACTATGATGTTCCTATGAGCTTTATCAACGCCTTACAAGAGTACGACTTAGTTGAAATAACGATCACAGATAATGAACATTATTTAAAAACAAATCAACTTAATGACGTCGAAAAAATGATGCGCCTGCATTACGAATTAGAAATAAATCTAGAGGGTATTGATGCAATATACCATTTATTAAAACAAGTTGAAAACCTTCAAGATGAACTAATGAAACTTCAAAACAAATTAAACTTTTATAAAAATATTTAATCTTACTCCAGAGTGATTTCATGCATTAATAAGACATGCTTGTCCTCCTGAAAAAAATATATTTTTAAAAATTGACTTTCTCAATTTTGCACATCTATTTTATTGATCTTAGTTTCACTATGATATTAATCAACTAAACTACACTTAAATAATATTACTTTTGATGTCTTAAGATCTCAATGTAATGGAAACTGAAAAAGTACAAACCCACAGCCATAGCAAACTTTTTAGCAACCAATCAGAACTTTATTTTGCCATTCTTTGCGGTTGCTTTATGATTGCAGGTTTTTTGATTGAAAAGTTTGCAGCAGTCTCAGAATGGATTCCTTTAGCGAGTTATATTCTTTCTTACGTTTTCGGTGGCTATTTTATTACAATTGAAGCCTCTCAAAAAATTGCGAAAGGCGGCTTTGATATCGACTTTTTAATGATTGCTGCTGCTGCGGGAGCGGCTTATATAGGCAGTTGGACGGAAGGAGCCTTATTGTTATTTCTCTTTAGTTTAGGCCATGCCCTAGAGCATCACGCTATGAACAAGGCAAAAAAATCAATTGAAGCCTTAAACACACTATCCCCAAAAATAGCACTCATTAAAAAAGAGGGTAAACTTGAAGAAATCCCAATTGACGACCTAGAATTAAACGATGTTATTGTGGTAAAACCGCATACGAAAATTGTGGCAGATGGGGTCATTATTAGCGGAAGTAGCAGTATCAATCAAGCTCCCATAACTGGTGAAAGTATGCCTGTAGATAAAACCTACTTAGAAAACACCGCCAACTTACCAGAATTTAATGCTATTGATAAAAAGCATGTTGTATTTACAGGCACCATCAATGGAGATGCAAGCCTAGATGTTTTGGTGCTTAAATTAAGTAAAGATTCAACAGTAGCCCGACTGATAAAAATGGTGAGCGAAGTAGAAACTCAAAAATCCCCAACCCAGCGGCTCACCAAAAAATTTGAAAAATGGTATGTACCTATTGTTATTATAACGGTAATTTTATTGTGTTTCGCCTACCTTGTAATCGATGAGACCTTTGATGCCAGTCTGTACAGAGCCATAACCGTGTTAGTCGCTGCAAGTCCTTGTGCTTTAGCGATTTCAACCCCAAGCGCTGTTTTAAGCGGTATTGCTAGAGCCGCACAAAAGGGAGTTTTAATTAAAGGCGGTAAAGCCTTAGAGGATCTCGGTGAAATTACAACCATGGCTTTTGATAAAACCGGAACACTTACAGAAGGTAAACCAAAACTCACCACAGTAATGCCACTAAATAATTTTGATAAAACCGAACTCCTAAAAATCGTATTAGAAGTAGAAAGTTTGAGCAATCACCCGCTAGCAAAAGCTATAAGTAACGATATAAAAGCGCAATATAACATAGAGCCTCAAAACAAGGCTACAGAAGTAAATGCCATACAAGGCATGGGAGTTAAAGCGCTTTACGACGCTTATTCTGTTTTTATAGGAAACCTGAAATTAATGGAAGATACGGGCATCATAACAGATGCTTCTAATGTTAATAAAATGGAAACGCTTTTAAATGAAGGGCAAACCGTGATGCTGGTGGCTTTTAAAAACGAGCTTATTGGCTTAATAAGTGTTATGGATGTGCCGCGTTCAACAGCGGCTAGTACTTTGAAGAAACTAAAAGAAATCGGAATAAAGTATATGGTTATGCTCACTGGCGATCATCAAAATGTTGGAGATGCCATTGCAAAGCAAATAGGTCTTACCGAGAGTAAAGGCAATTTGATGCCTGAGGATAAAGTTACTGAAATCAAAAAACTGCTTTCAAAATACAAAAAGATTGCCATGGTTGGTGACGGGGTAAATGACGCCCCTGCTATGGCTTTGAGTACCGTAAGTGTCGCTATGGGAGCTGCTGGTAGCGATGTGGCTTTAGAGACTGCCGATGTGGCTTTAATGTCCGATAAAATTGAAAATTTACCCTTTCTTATTGGGCTTAGCAGACAGTCTAAACGCACCATAAAACAAAATATTTTTATTAGTCTAGGTGTTGTAGTCTTATTGGTGCCCGTGACCATTTTAGGCCTCACAAATATTGGGGTTGCCGTCGCTTTTCATGAAGGTTCAACGGTCGTCGTCGTTTTGAATGCCCTGCGCTTACTACGCTACAAAATAAAATAAAACACAATCGTTTCGCTTTATGTTTTGCTTTTCATTTAAGAGAAAACTGACATCTCTCATAGTATATAATTGCGCTATCTTCTATTTTTATAAAAAATAAGACATGCTTACTTTTAAAAATTTTAATATTGCAGATTGGTTTTCCTTCTACAGAATAGCCGCAGCGCCTCTGCTACTCGTTCTTATTTGGTATGACCAACGTTTAATTTTTAGTTGGTTGCTTTTAGTAAGCTATTCTACAGATGCTATCGATGGTTTTTTAGCACGCCGTCTAGAAATCACCAGTCCTAGAGGTTCGCAATTAGATTCTTTTGGAGATCAAATCACTTTAATTATTGGGCTTTTTGGCTTGTATTACTTTGAAGCTGATTTTATTAAAACTAATCTCCCTTTAATTTTAGTAGCTTTTATTCCTTATGGCATTCAAATGATTCTTGCGTACTTAAAATATGGAAAAGCAACCGCTTTTCATACGTATTTAGCCAAAGCATCTGCCATTATGCAAAGTGTTTTTATTCTGTTTGCGCTATTCTTTTATCCTGAAAACACCTTATTCTATATAATGATAGGTTTCGGCATCCTGGAAACACTCGAAGAAATCACCTTAATCTTTATGTATGATACCTGGGCTTCAGATATTAAAGGTATTTACTGGGCGCTCAAGGACCAGCGTCGTTTAAAGAAGAACTCCTAAAAATCTGACTTAGTATTCTCTTATTATTTGTGACATAAAATTTGATAAGTGCCGTTATAAAATGGTATACGGAATGTTAAGCACGTTTTAAGTCTGACTAAAATCATGTGACCACTCGCTTATAATAAGTAACTTTGAAAATATGTTTATGTATATCCGCTTTTTTTATAAAATGTTTATATTTTTTTTTGAAAATCAATTAGTCGCCCCACCGAAGCTTTCGGACAAAGGTGATAACTGATTGTTGATTCAACGTATAGGGCATGAGGCAAAATAAAAAAGTCAACACATTGTAATTGGGATAAAAGTGAACTATTGAATTATTAAAAAATTTAATCTAACTATGACTATTGGTTTAGCTTTATCAGGAGGTGGGATGCGTGGGGTAGCCCAATTGGGCGCCATAAAAGCCATTGAAGAATATAATATAATCCCCACCCACATTGCTGGAACTAGCGCCGGAGCCATTGTTGGTGCCTTATATGCTTATGGTTATAATTGGAAAGAAATATTAGATTTTTTTAAAAGTATTCAAATCTTAAATGTTACTAAATATGCGCTTGGAAAACCAGGTTTTATAGATGCTGAAAAATTTTATCCTGAGTTTAAAGCCTATATAAAGGAGGATAATTTTAATGCGCTTAAGAAAACATTATTCATTGCTGCAACGGAAATTTTAAAAGGCAAACTAAAAATTTTCAAATCTGGGGAATTAATTAAACCTATTTTAGCTTCAGCAGCGTTTCCTGGTGTTTTTGCACCAGTTAAAATTAAAAATTTATTTTACATCGATGGAGGCACCTTAAATAATTTTCCTGTAGAACAATTAGAATCACATTGCGATGCTATTATTGGTGTATATGTTAATGGTTATCAAGATATTACAATGGAGAACCTCAAACATTCTTATAATGTTGTAGAACGGGCTTTTAAATTAAAATCAGTTCAGGAAGATCATCAAAAATTTAAGGATTGTGATCTCATCATTTCACCAAAGGAATTAGATATCTACGCTACATTCGACAATAAAAATATCGACAAAATCTTTAAAATAGGTTACGATTCAACACTAAAAATATTGGACAGTAACCCGCTAATCGTATCCAAGCTGACCGCACAAACACAAACGAATTAAATAATCAGAACTCCATGTTAAACGCTACGTAATACTTCGCTGATATCAGCTAATTAGCCCCAAAAAAGTGACCTGTTATAAGTGCATTCCCTAAAAAATAATACATTTTCACACTGCATTTAAGTCAAAAAAAGATTGTATCAGGCACCGGTTATAAAAATCTTATTACTCCGCAAATAAATACCTAAAAATGTTTCAAAACGATTAAGATATTATGGAACATCCTGCAACTTTACGAGTAGAAATCATTAATTTGGTCAAAAATTTTTTCAACGAGTATTTACCTATAGATTCAAATAATATATGGCAAAGAAAATCACTAATAAAGGCATTTACATTGCTACAACAGAGCCCAATAGTGGCAAGTCCATAGTCTCCCTAGGATTGATGCAGTTACTTTTAGGAAAGGCTGCGAAATTAGGCTATTTCCGACCTATTATTGACGATTTTGAAAACGGTGCTATGGACAATCACATCCATACTATTATCACGTATTTTAATTTAGACTTAAAATTTAAGGATGCTTATGCTATTAAGCGAAGTGAAGACATAAAGAAAAAAAATGAGGATAAAGAAGACGAAATAAAAAGTACTACAAAAGAA
>CAYMDB010000210.1:0-5744 GCA_964388865.1 uncultured Flavobacteriaceae bacterium | reverse complement strand
GGCGTTTTTAAGTCTTTCAACTCGTAAACAAGGATGCGATTGATGAGATTCCTGCCTTCGCAGGAATTTAACAAATTCCTTTGAAAAAAGGAATCTCAAAGTTGTTAGAAGTTCGATTGAATAGATTCCTGCTTTCGCAGGAATTTAAAGTCTGAATTAGAGATAGTAACATCTAATCTATTGATTTATTTTTGCAGCCCTCAAAGCTTTTTAGTGTATTAAATAGCTATACAATTCACCAAAAAACATAATATTTGGTGAATGAACTCACCAAAAAACAGTATATTTGGTGAATTAAGATGAAAATCGCATGTTCAATAGAGTTTTAAAATCGCAAATTGAAAGCCGTTTTGGTAGCGGCAAAACTATTTTAGTTATTGGTCCGAGACAAGTTGGTAAAACAACTTTGATACACTCTATTTTAAAAGACCGGTCTCATTTATTTTTAGATGGTGATGATCCTACGGTACGTGCATTATTAAAATCGCCAAATACAGAACAATTAAAATCTATTATTAGTACCCATACTATTGTCTTTATAGATGAAGCGCAACGTATTGAAAACATTGGTTTAACACTAAAAATTATCACAGATCAATTTAAACATGTACAACTTTTAGTTAGTGGCTCTTCTGCCTTTGAGTTAAAAAACCTTACAAATGAACCGTTAACAGGACGAAAATGGCAGTATAATTTATTTCCTATTTCTTGGGAAGAATTTGAAAGTACTTTGGGTTATGTAAAAGCCATACAACAATTAGAACAGCGCTTAATATTTGGCATGTATCCAGACGTCCTAAATAATTTGGGTGATGAAATAGAAATTTTAAAAACGCTTACCGACAGCTATCTATACAAAGATATTTTAGCCTTTAACACCATAAAAAAACCAGAAATTTTAGAAAAGTTATTACAAGCCCTTGCCTACCAAACAGGTCAAGAGGTAAGCTATAACGAGCTGGCCCAACTCTTAGGAATCGATAAAAACACAGTGAACAGCTACATAACAATTCTAGAAAATAGTTATGTCATTTTTAAGTTGCCAAGTTTTAGTAAAAATCTGAGAAATGAGATTAAACGAAATCAAAAAATCTATTTCTATGACAACGGACTCAGAAATGCTGTTCTAAACGATTTTAGAGCTTTAGAATTAAGGCAAGATAAAGGAGCGCTCTGGGAAAACTTTTTAATTAGCGAACGCTTAAAATTAAATTCCTATCATAAAAATTTAGTGCAATCCTATTTCTGGAGAACTACAACACAACAAGAAATTGATTATATAGAAACGAAACCTGAAAAACTTGAAGCTTTTGAATTTAAGTGGAGGCCAAATTCAAAAGTTAAAATACCTAAAACATTTGAAAACTCATACAACACCAAAGTTAAGCTAATAGACAAGGAAAATTTTACAAACTTTTTAAATTTAAATGATTAAAAGTTTAATAGCAGTACAAACTGCATTGTGCAAAAACCATTGTTAGGGTAGCTGTAAAAGCCCTCCGAAAAGACATTACAGCTAAGTGTTATGGTGGTGAAATACGCTTATGCTTTAAGCTGATATAGCAATTCTATAACAGGCATTTATGGCGGTTTTAAAGTTGAATGATTAACAAATTCCTTTGAAAAAAGGAATCTCAATCTTGTGAGACGTTCCAGTGATGAGATTCCTGCTTCAGCAGGAATAAAAAAACCATCCAATTCACCAAAAAACATAATATTTGGTGAATTAAGATGTTGATTTAAACCTAAAGTCTGTCATCTTAAACAACACAACCATCCTAAATTTAAACCAGCACTACAAAAACCAAATGTGAATTCAAAATTAAAAACTGTTAAAGTTTGAATTATTTTAAAGTTTCAATTGCGGTTTTTCCGCAGTTAACATTTTTTTAACACTTAGCACATTTTTTTTGGGTTTTTCCGTTTTTTTTTTTTTTCATTTACTCCGTTGAAAGGTGTAGCTGAGTGTTTTAACGAGGCACTACGACGTACTAATTGACACTTGGTTAACCAAAAAAAGACCTGTGCAGGTTTATTTTAATGAAACTCAATTTTGTAAAGCCATTAAGGCGCATACAAAATTGTAAGTTGAATTAATCCCGATGCATATCGGGATCTCTCGTTACTCGTTAGTTATTCCCTCTCGTTAATTTTAATCTCGTTAATACTCGTTAAAACATTGTTTATTAACTGACCTATCGAAAAAAAGCATGTAGGTCTTAAATTTTAAAATTATGAAGAAAATTGTAATATTCTTGGCTTTAATGATAAGCCTAATGACTTTTGGATTGAGCAATCTGAATTTAGATATTGGTGATTATTGCAGAGATGAAACCTTCTCTCTAATGGATGTTGCGCTTGACCAAGGTTTCAGCGTAGAAGAAACCACTTGTATTGCAAATGTGTTTTATGCTGAATGTGAAGGATATGACATTGGTAACAGTTATGCTGATTGCTTAGATTAAAATAGACAATTATGAAATCAGTTTGTTTTTTATTTTTTATTTTTTTTGCTTCCTCGTCAATCGTTAGTGCTCAAAACGATGGAAGAATTGTATACAGAATATCTACTGAAAGGTTGTCAATTGACGATAACGAATCACAGGCTAAACAGAAAGTTTACAAATTGTTAAATTCATTGAGTAGAATAAGAGACAGCTTATACTTTCATTTAGACTACTCAAATTCCGAATCATTATTCTACTTGAATAAAAATAAGAATATAGGTATGTCCAATGAAAAAGGTTACAATTCAGTAGTTAGATCATTTAATACTGTATATTATGTAAATAATGAAACAGGAAACATCATCGAACAGACCATAAGCGATGGGAATTATTTAGTCACATCGTCAACAGATGAAATGAATTGGGATACAACTAAAGAAAAAAAAATAATCGACGGATATTTATGCTTTAAAGCAATTACTAATATCAAAGCTCAAAGTTTAACAAAAGGAGAGTATTTAAAAAAAATAGAAGCTTGGTACTGCCCTTCTCTTCCATTAAATATCGGTCCGAAGATGTATGGGAATCTTCCTGGTTTAATAATGGAACTCATAGATGGAAAGCTGACATATTATGTTGATAGCATGGATTTAAATCCAAAATTTAAAATTCAAATTGATAAACCCAATAATGGTAAAAAAATCAGTAAAAAAGATTATTTATCAAGACAGCCAAAGATCACTAAAGATAATTTTGAGGAATATATTGGGAATTAATAAAGTTAAACAAGTTAATAAAATTAAAATCCTACTGCTTTTAGTAGGATTTTCTTCTTTAACATTAGCGCAAAAAATAAAACTTGAAGGTCAAGTTATTGACTCATTAAACAACCCCTTATCTTACGCAAACGTCCTCGCCATCCCACAGGCAGACGGCCAAGATGTAAAATTTGCCATTACAGAAAAAGATGGCAGTTACAAACTGGGACTTGCCCAAAACCAAACCTATGAGCTAACCGTAAGTTACCTTGGCTATAAGCCGCAAACACTAACCCTTACCACCACAGACCAAGACCTTGTTAAAAACTTTGTGCTAAAGGAAAGCCCAGACCAACTGGACGAGGTGGAGCTAAACTATACACCACCAGTAACCGTAAAAAAAGACACCATTACCTACGACGTCAACCGTTTTGTTACGGGCGAGGAGCGCAAGCTGCGCGATGCCCTAAAAAAACTGCCAGGCGTGAAGGTGGACCGTGAGGGCAACGTTAATGTTAACGGCAAAAAGGTCACCAAGGTACTGGTAGAAAACAAAACCTTTTTTACGGGCAACAGTAAGCTCGCGGTAAACAATATCCCGGCAGATGCGGTGGACAAGGTGGAGGTACTGGACAACTACAACGAGGTGGCCATGCTTAAAGGCCTGCAGGACTCTGAGGATATGGCCATGAATATTTTACTAAAAGAAGATAAAAAGAAATTTGTCTTTGGCGATATTGAGGCTGGCGCAGGCATCGAGGACCGTTACCTGCTGCATCCCAACTTGTTTTATTACAGCCCAAAGACCAACGTTAATTTTATTGGCGACCTTAACAACCGAGGTATCAAGAGTTTTACCTTTAGCGACTATTTGGAGTTTGAGGGTGGTTTTGGCAAACTACTGGACGATGCGGGCAGCTATTTTAGCTTGTTTAACAGCGATTTTGCGCAGTACCTCAACAATCAGGATTTTGTGGTCAACGTAAACCAGTTTGGTGCGCTTAACGTCAGGCGGTCCATTTCCGAGGTTACGGATATTAGTGGCTATCTCATTACCTCAAATTCCAAAACCGAAACCGCAAGCAGTACGTTAAACAGCTACCAAAATATAGCCAATCCCTTTATTGAAAACAGAACCGTTACTAATAGCCTCAACAACTTTTTTACCATTGGCAAACTTACTGTGGACTACGACCCAACGTATAAAGAGGATTTTGCCTACAACGCTTTTGTAAAGGTTACCAATAACGATAGCAATGGGCTGCTCACCACCATAAATCCCAACCAGAACAATAGCATCAATACCCTAACGGACGTTACGGCACTTAACCTAAAGCAGAACGTTAATTACAGCCGTAAACTTAGCAAAGCGCACACCGCAACTTTAGAAGCTACCTATAATTTTCAGAACGATGAGCCCATTACCAACTGGCTCACCAACCAGCAGATTCTGCAAGGGTTGATTCCGTTGGAAGATGCAGACATTTTCAATATTCTACAGACCAAGAGGTCGCGTTCGCACAGCTTTAATGCCATTATAAAAGACTATTGGGTACTCAACAATTTTAACCATTTGTACACCAGTGTTGGTATCAATACATCGTTTAACGATTTTTTTAACGAAGATGTGCAGGTGTTGGATGATGGGACTGTGAATAATTTCAATTCCGCTGGTTTTGGCAACGATTTTGGCTATGACTTTATCGATACCTATTTGGGTTTGGAATACAAGTTTCAGATCGGAATTGCAACGTTTAAGCCTGCATTGTTCTATCACAGCTATCTGTGGCGCACACAGCAGTTTGAGGATACCGAGACCTTTAACAAAAATCTGTTTTTGCCGCAATTCACTTCAAAATTAGAATTCAACAACAGCGAAAAACTAAATTTCCGCTACCGCTTGAATGCACGTTTTCTCGGCATCAACCAAATGGCGAACAATTTTATCCTGTCCAGTTTCAACAGCGTGTTTCGTGGCAATAACCAGTTGGAAAACCAATTGTACCACTCGGCAACACTGAGCTATTATAAGTTCAGCTTGTTTCGCAATCTCAATTTCAACCTAAATACTAGTTTCAACAAAAGGATAAAAAGCATCAAGAACGTCACAGAACTTAACGGTATTGAATCATTTAAAACACCGATACTGTTTGATCAGGCGGAACATAACTGGAACGTGAGCGGCCGTGTTTCAAAAAAAATAAATAAGATTCGGTATAATTTGAGTTCTCGTTTCAGCTATAATGATTTCTTTCAGATTTTGAATGACGAAATTAATCTCAATATTTCAAAATCCACCTCAGCAACCGCTGGTATCGAAACGTTCTTCAAAAACTTCCCGAACCTGGAACTCAACTATACCAAGGATTTTAGCAGCTATAAAGCGAGAGGCATTGAAAACGAGTTTGAAAACGATCGTTTTGGAGCCGTTTTGGAATACGATTTTTTAAAGGATTTTATACTCAAGGCAGATTACACGTTCGACAATTACAACAACAAGAGCCAAGATATTACCAATACCTTTGACGCTTTGAACGCC